>NZ_BAABDL010000059.1:0-20539 GCF_039539605.1 Amphibacillus indicireducens
TTGTGTTTGTTTGATCACTTATACAATATCAAAGATCGGGCTCCTTTTCACTTAATTAGTGAAAGATCGATTGGCTATTTTTAATTGATTTAACGCAGTTTCTTAGTGGCTTATGGTCGGGCTGTGAATAATCTAGGTCTAGATACTATTTATTAGGACAGGAGATATTATGAGAACAAAGCAAGATAAGCTAATCATTACTATATTAATAATCTATACAGCTCTGATATTATACTTTCTGTTTTTTGGTGTTGGTAGACCTGGTGCAGCAGTGGGCAATAATGAATATCGATTTAATTTAATTCCGGATCTAATTCAATTAAGATTTCCAACGCTGTCAGACTTGAAAAATTTCCGGGTTTTTGACTTAGGTAATTTTGCAGGATTTATACCTTTTGGTTTATTGATTCCTAGACTATATCGATGCAAGTTTATTAGGTTTATTCCATTGTTCTTCTTGTCAATCCTAATAATAGAAACCCTACAAATGCTAACTTATCTCGGTAGTTTTGATATAAATGATGCAATAGTAAACTCATTAGGTGCATCAGTAGGTTTTTGTGCATACAAAATTGGATTTCGTTTTAAGAGTATTTGGAAAGAACTTGTCGTTACGGCTATATCGATTGTTGTCCTTTCAACAGCGATAATAGGCTTCTCAGAATTGTTAAACAAATCCTTCACCAAAATAGAAGGACCAGTTATAGCTTTAAATGAACTGGAAAGTAACAGCAATCTACCAGTAGATAAAAATCTCCAAAGTTTCGAAATTGGAGATGAAAAAATTGAGCCAAAAATAAACGTGTATGGCAGTGAAGGCGACAATGTGGAAGTATTAACCTATGACTTTGATGGCAAAGATATTGTGCTTTCTTTAAACTATGGGATTCCCGATAATGCAAGTGACTATGACGGTAAGGTAGTTATTTCTGTTGATGGGGAAGAGGTAGAAACCTATTTTAATAAAGACCATGCCTCTTCTGAATTTAATATCGACAAGGTAAATGAACTTACAATCACAATTGAAGGAAATGCAAAGTTGTGGGATGTTACATTTAAAGAAATGAAGTATTGGTGGAATTAGCAAGCTAAACAGGCGTCAAAAACGAATCGTTATTTTGACGCCTACTAGGTTTTTAATAATTTCGTTACTTCCCAAATTCTCTTTCAACTGTTGCTAATGCTTCACCAATAACCTGATGCATATCATAATATTTATAGTTAGCCAATCTTCCACCAAAGATGACTTTAGCTTCTTGATCAGCTAGATCTTTATATTGTTTATAAACCGTATTATTTTCCTCATCGTTAATTGGATAGTATGGCTCAAGCCCCTGTTCCCACTCCATTGGATATTCTTTTGTGATGACGGTTTTCTCTTGTTTACCAAACTCAAAGTGTTTATGTTCGATCATTCGTGTATACGCCGTTTCACTGTCAGTATAGTTAACGACGGCATTCCCTTGGAAATTGTCTGTATCATTTAAAACTTTCGTTTCAAATTTCAAACTACGATAATTTAGGACGCCAAATTGATAATCGTAAAATTGATCAATCATACCTGTGAAAACAATTTTATTTGCGAGTGCCTCTAATTCCTCTCGCTCTTTAAAGAAGTCGGTTTTTAATTTAACATCAATTCCATCAAGTAACTTTTCAAAGATTTGAGTATAACCCCCGACAGGAATTCCTTGAAATCGATCATTAAAGTAGTTATTATCATAAGTGAAACGAACGGGGAGTCTTTTAATAATAAAAGCAGGCAGTTCATTTGCTGGCCGACCCCATTGTTTTTCTGTATAACCTTTAATTAATTTTTGATAAATATCTGTACCGACAAGAGAAATAGCTTGTTCTTCTAAATTACTCGGCTCTGTAATATTTGCTGCCTTTCGCTGTTCCTCTATTTTTTGTTTTGCTTCTTCCGGGCTTGTTACTCCCCATAATTTATTAAAAGTGTTCATGTTAAAGGGGAGATTGTAGATTTCCCCCTTATAATTCGCGATCGGTGAGTTCGTATACCGATTAAATTCGGCAAATTGATTCACATAATCCCAAATACGTTTGTTGTTAGTATGGAAAATGTGAGCACCATATTCATGAACTTGAATTCCTTCTACTTCTTTTGTGTAAACATTTCCGCCAATATGGTTGCGCTTATCGATTACTAGGCACTTTTTGCCTCTCTGTTTCGCTTCATAGGCAAAAATCGCTCCAAATAAACCCGCACCAACAATTAAATAATCATACATAGCTTAGATACTCCTTTTGTACATCGATAAAATATTTCTGTTTTTCATATTATTTCACAAGCAAAACCAATTAGCAATGCTAGGGGGGAAACTTGTATAACCATAGAGGTGTTTGTAGTATAATGTATAGTAACTAGACTATATATGACACGATTGGAATATAAGATAAATTTTTAGGAGGATAAAAATGATACGAGTTGCAATCGTAGAAGATGAGATTAATTATCAAAAACAGCTGATAGAGTATCTTCAAAGGTTTGAGCAAGAACGAGATGAAACGATTCAAATTGAAACCTTTACCGATGGTGATCAATTTGTCGAAAATTATCAGGCGCAGTTTGATCTGATCTTAATGGATGTACAAATGCCGTTGATGGATGGTATGTCGGCGGCAGAGGAAATTAGAAAAACAGACTCAGAGGTCGTAATTATCTTTATTACGAATATGCCACAGTTCGCTATTAAAGGTTATGCTGTTGATGCTTTGGACTATATCCTAAAACCAATTTCATATTTCCAGTTTTCCGAGCGTTTAAATCGTGCAATTAATCGGATGGAAAAAAGAGAGACACAACATGTGACAGTTAAATTGAAAGATGGTGTCATTCGGCTAGAGACTTCTGATATTTATTTTATTGAAAGTCAGGGACACGATCTAATTTTCACGACAAAAAAAGGAGAATATGTTGCAACAGGAACAATGAAGGACATGGAAAGTGAATTAGAAAAATTTCATTTCTTTCGAGGGCACCGAGGTTATTTAATCAATTTACAACATGTCGATGGCACAAATGAAAATGGCGCTATAGTGGGTGGAGCAGAAATCCCAATTAGTCGTTCTAAAAAGAAACCTTTTATGAAGGCGCTCGCTAGTTATTGGGGTAAGGTGATTAAATGATTGATGTTCTCCCTGATATTCCACGAGTATATACAGCGTTAGCCGAGTGGATTGCTTGTATTATTTATATCTCTATCTTGAAAAAGCATCTAAAGCGCTCTCACCTTGTCTTGTTTTCTGGTGTAGCTTTAATTGTTCAAATTACATTCTTGATCATAACTGATTATTTATCGCTAGCTTTTTGGATTCCAAGTATGATGATGGCAGTTGTTTTAATGTTTATTTTTATCTATAAAAGCACACGATTAAATCTTTTAGATGCGGGTTACTTTACGATCAAAGCATTTGTTTTGGCCGAGTTAGTCGCTTCTTTTCAATGGCAGTTACATAATTTTTTCTGGAACCAGGGCTTCACAGGTTCTTTACAAGAAATTATTTTATTGATTTTAGTTTATGGAGTTGCATTTTTAGCTGTTTGGCTTTTAGAAAGAAAACATATCCCAGAAGATAGCGTCATGAATGTTAGTCGGCGGGAGTTGTGTTCTGTCGTTGTGATTGGGATTGCTGTATTTGGAATTAGTAATTTAAGTTTTGTAACATCGAAAACACCATTTAGTGGACAGTATGCTCAAGAAATCCTTAATATTCGTACCTTAGTTGATCTAGGTGGATTCACAATCTTGCATGCGTATCATCTGCAATTAACTGATCTAAGAATTAAGCATGAGTTAAGAGCTATGCAATATATTCTGCAAAATCAATACACACAATATCAACAATCTAAGGAAAGTATTGAGATGATTAATTATAAATATCATGATTTAAAAAATCAGATTATTGCACTTAAAGCGGAGACAGATTCAGATAAGAGACACGCTTATTTAGAGAAAATGGAAGAAGAAATTAAAGCATATGAAGCCGAACATAAAACAGGCAATCAAGTGTTGGATACCGTCCTAAAAAGTAAAAGCTTATATTGCATTAAAAATGAGATCACATTAACTTGCGTGGCAGATGGATCATTGTTAAATGGTATGGCTACAGCTGATATTGCAACGATTTTTGGAAATGCTTTAGATAATGCAATTGAATATGAACAAAAGGTTAAAGACAAGGAGAAAAGGCTGATCCATGTATCAGTTTTTTCAAAAAGGAATTTTATTATGATTAGAGTAGAAAATTACTTTGAAGGTGATTTAAAGATTGAAGGTGATTTACCTAAAACGACAAAACGAAATACATACCTTCATGGTTATGGCTTAAAAAGTATTCAACATACAGTTCAGAAGTATGGTGGTGTGGTTAATGTCAACCAAAATGGGAATTGGTTTGAGTTGGAGATTTTGATGCCTAAACTGGATAAGTAATTATTTAATTAAAACAAACAGTTCATGTTAGAAATCTCCTTATTCATGTAGAATAAGTTCAAGTGAGAAAGACTCATGATAAAATGCTAATGTAAAACGATAGATGCGAAAAGGATGATTTTATGAACCGGCAAGTTTTTAATCCATTTCTACCTAGCTATGAATATATTCCTGATGCTGAACCTTATGTGTTTGACGATAGAGTTTATGTTTTCGGCTCTCATGATCGCTTTAATGGTAAACTTTTTTGTTTGAATGATTATGTTTCCTGGTCTGCACCGGTTAATGATTTGACTGATTGGAAGTATGAAGGTGTTATTTATCGAAAAAATCAAGATCCAATGAATAAATTAGGTCTTTTTCAAATGTATGCTCCTGATGTAACAAAGGGGGTAGACGGTCGATATTATTTATATTATGCATTAAATTTTTTTAGTATAATGGCTGTTGCTGTCTGTGATACTCCAGCAGGGCAGTATGAATTTTATGGTTATGTGAGTGATATTAATGGGGAAAAGCTCTCTAGTAAGAAAGGTGATCCTTTTTTGTTTGACCCAGGAGTACTTGTTGATGATGACGGCAGTGTATATCTCTATTTTGGCTTTGCTCCACAAAAAAGTTTATCACCTATTATTACTGGAGGAAAAAAGCGTCGTTTTAATGGAGGTTATGTCGTTCAGTTAGCTCCTGACATGAAAACAGTGATTGGGAAAACTAAACTTCTATTTAACAAAGTAGGTGAAGCAAGTGGCACTGGGTTTGAAGGGCATGAGTTCTTTGAAGCGAGCTCAATAAGGAGAATTGGTGACACTTACTACTTTATTTACTCGTCAATTAATGGTCATGAACTATGCTATGCAACCAGTGATAGCCCACTAGGTCCTTTTCAATATGGTGGCACAGTCATAAGTAATGGTGATTTATACATTAATGGTTATTCTGAAGATAAGAATAGCGATAATTATATTGGCAATAATCATGGCAGTATCGTAGCAATAAATGATCAGTGGTATATATTTTATCATCGACAAACGAATCGTCATCACTATTCTCGACAGGCAATGGCAGAGCGGATTGAAATTATGGAAGACGGTTCAATACCACAGGTGGAATTGACGAGTTGTGGTTTAAACAATGGCCCATTAAAAGGAAAAGGTGAATACGGTGCCTATATTGCTTGTCATTTAAAATCAGGTGATGGTGCGGGTAGGTATGGAACTTATTTTGGTCATATAGCTTTTAGAAAACACCCATATTTTACTCAAACAGGTCGAGATCGTGAAGAAAATCCTGATCAATATATTGCGAATATGCGAGATGGGGCAAGTGCTGGCTATAAATATTTTATGATCAATGATTTAAATGAAATTGGTGTTGCTGTCCGTGGTAGTGGCACTGGAGTTATCTACATAACAAATATGAATGATTCAGATCCGATTGCAAAAATTTACATTCAACCATCAAAAGACTATAAATACTTCTATACACAATTACAGATGGCGAATGGTAAGACAGCTCTATACTTTACCTATCGGGGTCCAGGACGAATAGACTTTAAATCATTTGTTTTAAGATAAAGATATTAATTGATTAGGTTTGATTATGAGTTGTAAATGATCAAACCTTTTTTAATTTCAGATTGTTATTACCATTCATGTGAAAATACCTACCGTTTGTGATTGTTTTAAAAAAAGATATTTTAATTATGTTAATTTAGGCTCAGTTGAGTTAATAGCTAATTGAATAAACTTTGGAAGCGTCTACACATTGATTTTGTAAATATATTTATTTGGGAGGTCATTTCATAAAAAAGTATGGAGCTTCAGCAACCAAGACAATTATCAGACTAGGTATTTCATTATTTCTTATCGGAGGTTAATTGAACTATGAAGAAAAAAACAAAAATTATTTTAAGAACATTACTATCTATATTACTAGTAATTACGATCGGAGCAAATGTTGCTTTAAATCACTTTTCAGATGTAATTACTGCTTACTTCTTAACGATTGATTTAGAGAGTGAAGAAGCTATAGCCGCTCGTGAAGCATCAACGGAATGGGTAGAGAAAATTGCGGATGAGGGAATTGTATTATTACAAAATGATGATAATCTCCTACCGTTGACAACTTCAAGTGAAAGTAAAACTAAATTAAATGTTTTTGGTTGGAGCTTTACTGACCCTGTATACGGTGGTACGGGATCAGGAGAATCTGATGCTTCATTAGCTGTGACACCAAGAGAAGGTCTTGAAGAAGCAGGATTTGAAATTAATGAGCAATTATATGATGACTATATAGCGACTGGTATAGAGCGACCAATAGTTGGTATGGATGGTCAAGATTGGACTATTCCAGAGCCACAAGCTGACGAATTTTATACAGCTGAAAGAATGGAACAGGCAAAAGATTATTCAGATGTAGCTGTTATCTTTATCGCACGATCTGGGGGAGAAGGCGCTGACCTTCCAAGAATTATGGATGGTCCAGACACATTCGATCCAGAAGGCAGTCCATTTGGTCCAACAGGGCAGAAGTTTGGTCATGAAGATGATCTTGATCCAGATAAACACTATCTTGAACTCTCTAATAGAGAGCGAGAGATGATTGATGTAGTAACAGAGCATTTTGATGACGTTGTTCTTATTGTTAACAGTGCAAATACTTTTGAACTTGGTTGGTTAAATGAATATAGTCAGATCAAGAGTGTTTTAAATGTTGCAGGTCCTGGACAAAGTGGTTTTACATCACTCGGTAAAATCCTAGCAGGTACGGTGAATCCTTCAGGACGAACTGTCGATGTCTATGCAGCTGATTTGTTTGATGCACCAGCAATGAGAAATTTTGGCGACTTTGATTATGTTATAGAGAATGAAGACGGAACATACGTCCAAGCTGTTGATGAAAGGGGTGTTCCTTTAAAATATGTTGATTTAACTGAGGGTATTTATGTTGGTTATCGCTACTATGAAACGGCTTTTGCTGAAGGAGCAATTGATTATGACGAGAAAGTAATCTATCCATTTGGTTATGGATTGAGTTATACAAGTTTTGATCAAGAAGTTGTTACAGATAGCTTAAATTGGACAGATACTGAAGTAACCGTTGATATTGAGGTAACGAATACGGGTTCAACAGCAGGAAAAGAAGTTGTTCAGCTCTACTATAGCTCTCCTTATACAGGAAACATTGAAAAGTCAGCTGTTGAGTTAATTGCATTTGAGAAAACAGCGTTAATTCAACCAGGTGAGTCAGAGATTGTGACACTTTCTTTCGCGGTAGAAGATATGGCATCGTATGATCATGATGGAGTTTATAGTGATAACGGTGCGTACGTCCTTGAAGGTGGAGAATACCGACTTTTACTAATGGAAAACTCACATGATGTGATTGATGAAGTTGGTTCAAAGGAAATTTCTCAAGTTGTTTTTGATAATGGTCGTTCATCAGATGACCAAGTAGCAATCAATCAATTTGATGATTTAGTGACTGGCGAAGGAAGCATTACCACTTATTTATCAAGAGCAGATGGATTTGCAAACTTAGCAGAGATTGATCGAAATGAAACATTCACAGTTACGACAAATGAAGGTGAAACAAAAGAAGTTCGAGGGCGATTAATTGATGCATCACTTATCGATCTGATTAATCGTGCACGCTATGATATCCCTGAAGATTTACGAGATTCAGCACCAATAACCGGGGCCGATAATGGAAAAGTCTTAGAAGACTATATCGGGTTAGCTATAGATGATCAGGCTTGGGATGAGTTATTGGATCAACTTACAATTGATGATTTGGTCAACTTAACAACATTAGGCGGTTATCGAACGATAGAAATAGAATCCGTTGGAAAACCAGCAACATTAGATTATGATGGGCCTGCATCAATAAACAACATGAATATGGCCGCTGAAGGTCAATCAGGAACTGCTTTCCCTTCAGCAGTGATGATTGCTTCAACTTGGAATCTTGATCTTGCAGAAGGAATGGGGCAACACATTGGTGTCGAAGCAACAGCTTACGGTGTCACTGGCTGGTATGCACCAGGAATAAACATTCACCGGACAGCATTTTCAGGTAGAAACTTTGAGTACTATTCTGAAGATCCATTCTTATCTGGAAAAATGGCTGCTGCAGTAACAGATGGCTATCAAAGTGAAGGTGGTTATGTGTACATTAAGCACTTTGCTTTAAATGATCAAGAAGATAACCGAACTTTTGGTGTTTTAACGTGGGGTAATGAGCAAACGATTCGTGAAATTTATTTAAAACCATTTGAGTTAGCAGTAAAAGAGTCTGGAGCCAAAGGTGTGATGTCCTCATTTAACAGTATTGGTCATACATGGGCTGGCGCAAGTAGTGGACTCTTACAAGAAGTCCTTCGTAATGAGTGGGACTTTAACGGAATGGTTATCACAGATTTCTATATGAATGGAAATGGTATAGAGGCTTATCCATACATGATCTATGATTTAGGTGTGCGAAATGGTAATGATCTCTATCTAACTGGAGCTGCTCCAATGGGCGTCCCAGAAAATATTGATACAAATAGTAACGATACATTGTGGGCAATGAGAGAAGCCGCTCATAATATTTTATACACAGTTGCAAATAGTGACGCGATGAACAATCGTCTTGTCTCAAGTATGCAACCATGGGTCAAGATCACAATCGCAGTTGATATCGTGATTTTAGCTGGAATCGCATTTGGTTTCTATGCAACGCTTCGAAAAAGAAAGGTAGTATTAGAAGAAAATTAATCTTAAAAACTAAAACAGTGGTACTTCTAGTTGAAGTACCACTGTTATCTAATGCTCTATAAAAAGGGGGGTTCGCAAATGAAATATCAAGAACTAATCAATCAAATGACTTTAGAGGAAAAAGTATCATTAATGTCTGGTAAGGATTTTTGGCAGACCGAGAATATTGATCGGTTAGGAATCCCAAATATGTTTCTAGCTGATGGTCCACATGGCATTCGTAAGCAAGCGGCTGCGGCAGATCACTTGGGACTTAATCCGAGTATTCCAGCAACTTGTTTCCCAACAGCTGCAACAGTTGCGAATAGTTGGGATGTTAATTTAATTAATAAAATGGGGCAATATTTAGGAGTTGAAGCTGCTAATCAAAAGGTTAATGTTCTGCTTGGACCTGGTATCAATATGAAGCGAAATCCTTTGGCAGGTCGAAACTTCGAATACTTTAGTGAGGATCCATACTTAGCAGGGAAATTAGCAGCAAACTTAATTCAAGGAATTCAGTCACAGGGAATTGCCGCATCTGTTAAGCATTATGCTGTCAATAATCAAGAAGAAAGACGAATGGCAATTGATACAATCGTTGACGAACGCACACTTAGAGAAATTTACTTAACTGGTTTTGAAATTGCAATCAAAGAAGGCAAAACCAAAACAGTCATGTCCGCATATAACAAGTTGAACGGCACATATACGAATGAAAACCCTCATTTAATGAATCATATCCTCCGCAATGAATGGGATTACGATGGTGTTGTTGTTACGGATTGGGGTGGTAATAACGATCGGGTGGCAGCTCTTAAAGCAGGTAATGAATTGGAAATGCCGACAACGAATGGGGAAACAGACAAAGATATTTATCAAGCGATTAAAAGCGGTGAATTAAAAGAGGAAGTTTTAGATGAAGCGGTTGATCGTTTATTAGATCTAATTATGTCAACGACTTCTGTACTAAAAGAATCAAACGCTAGTGTTGATGAAAAGAAACATCATCAACTTGCTCAAAGAATTGCAGAGGAATCGATTGTTCTCTTAAAAAATGAAGACAATATTCTACCATTAAATAATGATGTAAAAGTAGCTGTGATTGGTGACTTTGCAAGAGAGCCTCGTTATCAAGGGGCAGGCTCATCGGTTGTAAATCCGACTACATTGGAAAACACACTAGATTCTTTAGCTCAATCAGGGCTTAATAGTATTGGCTTTGAACCAGGCTTTAATCGTTATGGAAAGAAAAATAGTCGAAAAATAGCAAAGGCATGTGCACTTGCTGAAAAAGCAGAAGTCGTTCTTTTATATCTCGGACTAGATGAAGTAACGGAAGCTGAAGGTTTAGATCGGGAAAATATTAAGATTCCACAAAATCAAATTGACCTTTTAAATGAAATCTATCAAGTCAATCAAAATATTGTTGTCATTCTGTCAAGTGGCGCTGTAGTAGAAATACCATGGATCGATAAAGTGAAAGGCTTATTACACGGACAACTTAGTGGACAAGCAGGTGCAAAGGCAATCCTCAGAATTTTGACCGGAGAAGTAAACCCGTCAGGTAAGTTAGCTGAATCTTATCCAATTCGTTATGAAGATACGCCTTCTTATCACCAATTCCCAGGAAAAGAAGTCAGTGTTGAATATCGAGAAGGTCTATTTATTGGCTACCGTTACTATGACACGGCAAATGTCGCTGTCAGATTTCCATTTGGGTATGGCCTAAGTTACACAACATTTGAATACTCTGATCTTGAAGTTGACCGAGCAGGCGCTACATTTACGATCACAAACTCTGGTAATCTACCAGGTATGGAAGCTGCTCAATTATATGTCGGTTGTCAGTCTAAGGCAATTTTTAGACCTAAAAAAGAATTAAAAGGGTTTGTTAAAGTCAGCCTACAACCAGGAGAATCTAAAACAGTAACAATTCCATTTGATGATAAAACATTCAGGTATTTTAATGTGAAAACAAATCAATGGGAGATTGAAGAAGCAGATTATGAGATTATGATTGGATCATCCAGTGTGGATATTCAACTGAGCGGTGTGTTGTTTGTTGAAGGTACAGGTGCGCCATTACCATATGAACAAACAGGCATACCAAGTTATTATTCAGGTCAAGTGAGCAATGTTGGATTAGAAGAATTTGAAACATTATTAGGAAGAAAAGTTCCCGATGCTAAGTGGGATCGGACAAAACCACTTGGTTATAACGATACAATCGCTCAATGTCAATATGCAAAAGGTTGGTTTGCTAGATTTGCTTATCAGCTGATTAAGTTTGCACACTGGTTTTTAAGAAAGATTGGCAAACGATCGACAGCCAATCTAATCATGATGTCAGTCTATCATATGCCATTTAGAGGATTGGCGAGAATGACTGGTGGAATCATGAATATGCCAATGGTAGACGGTGTGTTAATGATTGTAAATGGTCAGTTCTTTAAGGGGTTAAAGCATGTGTTTAGAGAAAGAAAACAGATGATTAAAGCTGCAAAAGTAAACAATTAACACTATCGTTCGCTTGCGAAGGAGGGGTATAATGAGTAGTGAGATAAATAAAACAACTGTGCCAAAATTAAAATTTTGGGCTAACTTTAAGGAAAAACATCCTAATCTAGCACAATTCTTAGTCTTTTTTCTACTAAGTAATGGTGTAACAGTACTACAATTAGTACTAATGCCTGTTTTAAGAGGTCTATTTGAACAAACATCATTAATAAACATTAACTTTCAAATTTTGCAATTCGGTCAGAATTTTGATGGGAGTTCATATTTTGTATTTGACTATGGAGCGGGTCCTTTATCAGCTGGGGGCGGTGGTGGACTCGCCTATTTCCTCGCTGTACAAATTGCGATTGGGGTTGCACAGATTATTAACTTTTTTGCCCAAAGAAGTATTACATTTAAATCGAACTCTAATATTTGGAAAGCTGCCATGTGGTATGTGATTGCCTACTTTGTCATTACAATTGGAGCGGCAGCAGCTCAAGGGTTCTATAAAGCGCCTATTTATAATTTATTAATGAACACATGGGGTATGGGGTCATTTGGTGAAACAATGGCAGATATGGTAACGATGATTATTAACAGTGCGATTTCGTTCTGGGTTTTCTATCCTATTTTCAAAGTAATTTTCAAACAAGAACCTGACAAACAAGCATAATAAGAGGTGGTGTAGCTATGAAATTATTATCAGTCATTATTCCTTGTTACAATTCACAAGATTATATGAAAAATTGTATTGAATCTCTCTTATTGGCGAGAGATGATATTGAATTAATCATAGTCAATGATGGTTCTGTTGATCAAACGGCGGAAATTGCTGATAATTATGCAAACATGCATCCGAGCAAAATTAAAGTTATTCATCAACCAAATGGTGGTCATGGACAGGCGATCAATACAGGGCTTAAACATGCAACGGGTTTATATTTTAAAGTGGTCGATAGTGATGATTGGGTAGACACAAGGTCGTATTTGAAAATACTAGATACTTTGAATGACTTGATTGACAGAAAGCAATATATTGATTTAATGATTAGTAATTTTGTCTATGAAAAAGAAGGGGCAAAATATAAGAAGGTTATGAAATATACGAGTGTCATCCCTAAGGATAAGGTCTTTACTTGGGATGATACTAAGCCTTTTCGTAAAGGACAATATCTAATGATGCATTCACTAATCTATCGAACACAATTATTAAAAGAGATTCGATTGAACCTTCCAAGTCATACTTTCTATGTTGATAATCTCTATGTTTACCAACCATTAACTCGTGTCGAAAGACTGTACTATTTAGACGTAGATTTCTATCGTTATTTTATCGGAAGAGACGATCAATCTGTTAATGAAAAAGTAATGATTGATCGAATTGATCAGCAATTAAAAGTGAATAAACTCATGGTTGATTATATTGATTTAGAGTCAATTCAAAATGAGAAATTACAACAGTATCTATTCCATCAGTTAGAAATAGTCACGACTATTTCTTCAATCTTACTCATATGTTCGCGTAAAAGGGAAAATCTGGAAAAGAAAAAAGAACTGTTGCAATATATCAAAGAAAGAGATCGAAAGCTATTTCGTAAATTAAGGTATGGATTTTTAGGCCAATTGACTAATTTGCCGAGTTGGTTTGGACGACAAATCTCTATGGGTGCCTATAAAATATCAAGAAGGATTTTTGGTTTTAATTAAATGGATCGTTAGAAATAGTGAGAATATCATTTAGATGTTCTCACTATTTTAAATTAACAAGTAGGGTTGTTTAAGGAGGAAATATGCGCCAGTCAATAGCGAAGCGAATACTGTTTATTCTATCTTTACTTACATTCATTTTTATTTTAAACACGATTTTAAGTGGAATTACCAATTCGCAAATTAAATTATCAACGAGTTTAGTTGCAAACTCTTTTATTCCCCTAGAATATGAGCAAGTAAAGTTAGCGAAAGAAATTGGTCAGGTAAATATAGAAATCCAAGAATTCGTGTTAAGTGACGAGTCTGAACACAAAATTATTGCCGAGTCAATTATTAATAGTGCAGGTGCGATAGAGACTAGTGTTGCTGAGATTGCCAAAATAACTGAAGACTTTTCAGATAAAGCGATGAATCAAGTACTGAATGATGCCTATCTCCCTTATCAAACAGATATGCAGGCATATTTGGATCAAATCTATACAGTTACCGAATATATTGAACAAAACAATCAAGTATCAGCGGCTAGTAATTATCAAACTTTACAACAATTAGCTGAGGAAATGGTGAGATCTGAAAGTGATTTTCAAGAAGTTTTAGATGCGAGTATTGATCATGAAGTCAATCTGATTAATTCGAGAGTCGATCGTTCAACAATGATTATCTGGATTATAGCTATTCTTTTTGTTCTATCAGCTATGGCTGCTTTCTGGATAACTGTCAAGACAATCATTAGTCCGTTAGTGAGTGGAAATCGAAAATTAGCAGAGATTATTAAGACGCTTGAAGATGAAGAGGGAGATTTAACTGTTCGAATTGATAGCTCTTCTAAAGATGAAGTCGGTCAGATGATCGCAGGCATTAATCGTTTTCTTGATACATTGCAAGGCTTAATGATTTCAATAAAAACAAGTTCCAGTTCAATCTATCAATCGACAGGAAACATAAGCAATAATATTGTTGATAGCAAGAATTCTACAGCTAATATTTCTGTCTCTTTAAACGAGTTATCCGCAGGTATGGAAGAGATAAGTAGCACGATACAGAGTCTTGAAGATGGTGCTCAAAGTGTATTACAATCGGCAAATCACATTTCAGAAGATGCGAAATCAAATGTTATTCGGGTTGAATCAATTGTTGAAAGAGCAGATACTGTTCGAAATCAATCACTTCAAAGTAAGAGCCAAACTGAGGAAATTATTCGCCAGATTAAACAGACGACAGAATCCTCGATTGAAAATAGCCGTTCGGTTCAAAGAATTAATGAACTAACTACAGATATTTTAGAGATTTCAGAACAAACCAATCTTTTGGCTCTTAATGCATCGATCGAAGCGGCTAGAGCAGGAGAGGCTGGTAAGGGCTTTGCAGTTGTCGGTGATGAAATAAGAAAGTTAGCAGAGAGCACAAAAGAAACGACAAGCGCGATTCAAGCCATCAGTGCAACGGTAACAAACTCTGTAGAAGAGTTAGTCAGCAATGCCGAACAAATGATTAGTTATATAACAGGAAATGTTCTTGATGATTATGACGAATTCGTTGAAGTGACAAACGCTTATCAAGAAGATGCTGAGACGCTTAAGGTGATTCTAAATAGATTTGCAGACAGCTCAGGTCAGCTGAACCAGATCACAAATCATATGGTTGAAGGCATGACAGAAATATCGTTAGCTGTTGAAGGAAGCGTGATTGAAGTTGTAAAATCTAGTGAGAATACAAATGATTTACTAGATTCATTAACAGATATTACAACTGATACAGATCATAACCAAGAAATTGTTGATAACTTAAATAAACAAGTGCAAAAGTTTAAAAAAGTAGAAGCTTAAGCTAGTTATTTTGTTGCTGGAAGGCCATATGAAATCCCTTAATATTCATGTTTGGAGAATCAAACATTTGAATTTGACAGGTTTTCATATGGTCTTTTTTATTATATTGGGTCATTAGCATTGCATAAAAACATTTTACAGTTGTCAAATCATTAAATTATGTTCCAAACGAATAAAGTTAAAAATTACCATTATCCGTTCGATTTTAAAAATAAAAAAGTGAACAGCGAACAAAGAGTAGCCCTCATCCACAATTTGTCATTTTATGAAGTTAAACAAACAAAGGATCAAAATCAAGTGTATTTAAATGCTCCACCTCACCTTCGGTATATTGTTGCATAATGATTTTAAAGTCTCTTTCAAAATCATACTTCCTTCGTCCTTTTGAAGACCGAGAAGGTGGGCGAAACAAAGCTTTGACGAACGTGTCGTAGCCTTTAAATAGCAAGTTTTTCAACGTATCTTTAACTTCAAGAAGCCGCCCCTTAAAGCCTGTTTTTTGTTGAATTAAAACAGATAAACAATAGGTGATAAGGGCAATCCAGATTTGACTGTAAACGGCGTTTTGACCTTTTCCATAGAATGTTTTTATTTTTAAATGTTGTTTCATCCATTTGAAAAACGTTTCTATTTTCCAGCGATAACGATAGAGATCACCGATTTCTTTAGCCGATAGGCCAAAACAATTTGTTAGAATCGTGACTCTGTTACCTTCGGCGTCTTCAGTCTCAATTAATCGGAGCGTTTGACTCATTTGAGTGCCAGATACAGGATTGCCTAGATAAACTTCTTGATCTTTAAATATAAGTTGGTCGGTATCAGGAACCTGTTCGGAAAGCACTTCAATTTTAGCGTTCTTTTTAAGACGTGTAATAAATTGAACCTCCGAGAGACAGAGTTTTTCAAACTGTTTGTAGTCAATGTATCCTCTATCAAACAGATAAATCGCATCTGGATCAATATCAATTAACTCGTCCATTTGCGAACGATCCGAATGGATTGCGGGAAGTAACTTTGCTTTATCCGGAATGGTGTTATCTTTAGTGACAATCACCCGCAAGTGCAACCGAACACCTGCCTTTGTTTTCCGGAATTTAGCCCAAGGATACTGATTCAAACTCATACTCATTGTGCTTGAATCAATTACATTTAAACGCGTAATATCACGTATAAATGGTGAATGGCTTGACATTTTCGTCTGTATTTTCATTGTTAAATATCGAAAGATTCGCTCAAACATCTCGGATGGTAATTGATTTAATTTTCTAGACAATTGCGAGGTGCTTATACTTTCAAAACCTAGCTGTTTTTGTATGTCATCTTTATCTTTTGTTTGCTTTGAAACTCTTGTTAAACTCGCTATTTCATTGAGTTGAGCAATAATGATTAGTTGAAAGAATCGATAAGCCGTCAGCTTTTTGACATACTTATCAAGGTTTTCGACATTGCTTAACTCTAAAAAAGTTTGTTCATCAATAAGTTTAAGTAGTTCACTAATTGTAGATTTTGTGGTATTCTTGTCCATGTGATTGCTCCTTATTTTTTGGGATTTGGACAGAGCTACCAAACCTAATTATAAGGAGTTTTTTCTGTTTTTTAAAGCTTTAAGCAAATCATTTGACATTTCAAAGAAATGGGAAAACGTATTCATTAAAAAACTTCACTTTTCCTCTTTACAAACTGTTTTATTTTGTGTAATATATGTTCAGGTTGTGAAACAAATAACAATCTTGTGGAGGAGAATTATTTTGACTACTAAAGTAGAAAATATAGTACAAGACGTCGAGTCGTTACAAAATGAAATGAAAAAAGTTAGAGAAGCGCAAGCTGAATTTGCTAACTTTTCTCAAGAGAAAGTCGATCAGATCTTTCTAGCAGCAGCAGTTGCAGCTAACCAAGCAAGAATTCCTCTTGCTAAATTAGCAGTTGAAGAAACAGGAATGGGTGTTGTTGAAGATAAAGTCATCAAAAACCATTTTGCGGCTGAGTATATCTATAATGAGTATAAAAATACTCAAACAGTGGGAATCGTTGAAGAAGATAGCAGTTATGGTGTAAAGAAAATACTTGAACCACTTGGAGTTATTGCAGCAATCATTCCAACAACAAACCCTACTTCAACAGCTATTTTCAAAATCTTAATCTCGCTTAAAACACGAAACGGAATTGTCATCAGTCCTCACCCTAGAGCAAAAGACTGTACAATTGAAGCCTCTCGAATTATTTTAGAAGCAGCAATTGAAGCAGGTGCTCCAGAAAACATTATCGGTTGGATTGATGTACCAAGCCTAGAACTAACACAAATGGTTATGGCAGAATCTGATACGACATTAGCTACTGGTGGGCCAAGCATGGTTACCGCAGCTTACTCATCTGGTAAACCAGCACTTGGTGTTGGAGCAGGAAACACGCCAGCAATTATTGATGATAGTGCAGATATTTTACTCGCTGTAAACTCAATCATTCACTCAAAAACATTTGATAATGGAATGATCTGTGCGTCAGAACAGTCCGTTATTATTTTAGATGATGTTTACGAAGAAGCACTTAAAGAATTTGCCTATCGTAATTGTCATATCTTAAATGAAAAAGATTTAGATAAAGTTCGTAAAACAATTATTATTAACGGAGCACTTAACTCAAAGATTGTTGGACAGTCTGCCGAGAAAATCGCAGAGTTATCCGGTATTACGGTACCTAAAGGAACAAAAATTCTAATTGGTGAAGTCACAAGCGTCAAGCAATCCGAAGAGTTCGCACACGAAAAATTATCACCAGTATTAGCAATGTACCGTGCTGAAGACTTTGACGATGCTTTAAATAAAGCAGAGCAACTTGTTAAAGATGGTGGATACGGACATACAACTTCTCTGTATATTGATACACTATCCGATAATAACCGTCTAGAAACTTTCCAAGACCGAATGAAAACTGGACGTATTCTGATTAACACACCAGCTGCTCAAGGTGGTATTGGTGACATCTACAACTTCAAATTAACACCTTCGTTAACACTTGGTTGTGGATCATGGGGTGGAAACTCCGTCTCAGAAAACGTTGGAGTCAAGCACTTACTAAACATTAAAACAGTTGCGGAAAGGAAAGAAAATATGTTATGGTTTAAAGCTCCAGAAAAAACATTCTTCAAGCGTGGTTCTCTACCAGTCGCTTTAGATGAATTAAAATCTGTTCAAAACAAAAAACGAGCATTTATCGTTACTGATAAGTTCCTATTTGAAAATGGATTTACAGATGGCCTAACGAAAAAATTAGACGAGATGGGTATTTCACACACAACATTCTTTGATGTTGAAGCAGACCCTACTCTAGCATCTGTAACTAAAGGTGCAAAAGCAATGCAAGATTTCCAACCCGATACAATTATTGCAATTGGTGGAGGAAGTCCAATGGATGCGGCAAAAATCATGTGGGTAATGTACGAACACCCAGAAACAGATTTCATGGACTTAGCAATGCGTTTCATGGATATTCGTAAACGAGTACTTGGCTTCCCTGTATTAGGTGAAAAAGCATACTTTGTAGCAATCCCTACCACAGCTGGAACTGGTGCAGAAGTTACACCATTTGCTGTAATTACAGATGAAAGAACAGGTATAAAATATCCACTTGCTGATTATCAATTAATGCCGGATATGGCAATTGTCGATGCCGATTTAATGATGCACGCACCTAAGAGTCTAACAGCTTTCTCAGGATTTGACGTTGTTACTCATGCGTTAGAAGCCTATGCTTCAGTAATGGCATCAGATTACACAGATGGCTTAGCTCTACAAGCATTGAAGCTTGCATTTGAATACTTGCCAAAAGCATACAAGTACGGTGCAAAAGATCCTGTTGCTCGTGAAAAAATGGCTAACGCTTCAACATTAGCTGGTATGGCCTTTGGCAATGCCTTCCTTGGTGTCTGTCACTCAATGGCGCACAAATTAGGAGCACAACATCATATCGCTCACGGTCTAGCAAATGCGTTATTAATGAATGAAGTTGTTAAATTTAATGCAAGTGAAACACCTACAAAGATGGGTACTTTCCCACAGTATGACCACCCACACGGACTTTCAAGATATGCAGAAATTGCAGATCACTTAGGCTTAGGTGGAAAAGATGATTATGAAAAACTAGATAATCTTTTAGATGCATTGACTGAATTAAAAGAAGCAATCGAAATAAAACCAGCAATTAAAGATTACGGCGTTTCAGAAAAAGATTTCTTAGAAACATTAGATAAAATGGTTGAAGATGCGTTTGATGACCAGTGTACTGGTTCGAACCCAAGATACCCACTAATGAGTGAATTGAAAGAAATGTATCTAAATGCATACTACGGAAAGGAGCAATAATAATAATGGAAAAACAAATACTTGCAGAAAGACCCGACAAAATTGTTTATCGTCAAGGTGATAAAGTCTTTAAAAAGTTTGGTCCTTCTTTTTCTCGATCTGATATTTTAAACGAAGCATTGAATCAAGTGCGGATTGAAGAAACTGGATTAAACATTCCACACTTACATGAGGTCTGTTTATTAGACGATGAACGAATGATTGTCATGGATTACATTGAAGGAAAGACTTTGAAGGAATTAATGGATGAAAATCCAGATAAAATGGATGAATACTTGGAATTGTTTGTCGATTTACAATTAGAAATTCATCAAAAGAGATCGCCTTTACTCAACGAAATGCATGCAAAAATGCGTAGAAAAATTAGAGAAACAGAATTAAATGCTACCATTCGTTATGAATTAGATACTCGTTTAGCTGGTATGCCTAAACATCGAAAAGTCTGTCATGGAGACTTTAACCCAAGTAACATCATTATTACAGAAGACGGAACACCATACGTACTTGACTGGTCGCACGTGACCCAAGGAAATGGCTCGCATGACGTATCGAGAACGTATCTAGGTTTCTGCCTACAAGGTCAAATTGATTTGGCTGAAAAATATCGAGATTTATATGCTAAGAAAACCGATACTGCACTACAGTACATCTTAAAGTGGATGCCAATTGTGGCAGCTGAGCAATTAGCCAATGATGGCGCAGATGAAGAGGAAAGAGATTTCCTAATGGGCTGGATTGATGTTGTAGAGTACGAATAATTAATTATTAAGGTTCTTTGTCAAATAGTGTTGATGAGTTTATTTAGAAGCTACGATACAGTTTAAGTATTGTAGTTTCTTTTTTTATAATTAAGTGACTCTGTTCATTTAATGGAAGATTGTATAATCAAGTTAGTCACCTAAAATAAAAGGTCATGTGAATTTCATGTTATATTGAAAGTACGC
>NZ_BAABDL010000060.1:0-11624 GCF_039539605.1 Amphibacillus indicireducens
CGCCGTATACGAGAACCGTATGTACGGTGGTGTGAGAGGGACGGAGGTTAGTCACCTCCCCCTATCTCAATTGACAGAAAGCAGGGATGCAAGTGGCGAGTTTTTTCAATAAAAAAAATGGGACATTAATTATTTTAGTAATTGTTATTCTGTTATTGTTTTTCTTCATTCTACCAATTTCAATACCTTTAGTCATTGCATATACGACAGCACTAATTCTCAATCCATTAGTTCGCTTAAGTCAACGTGGCTTTAAAATTGGTCGTAAATTTAGTGTTATTATCGTCTTTACAGTATTTCTGCTAATGCTTAGTTTGATTGGTTATTTCACCATTACGAGTGTCGTTAGTCAACTCGTTGCCTTAGCGGAAAATACGCCAACTTACATCATTGAAATTAATCGGATTTTAGTCGATTGGGGCGATGCACTTGAGCATTTTATGGCTGATCTCCCAGCTGAGTTTGTCAATGAAGTAAATGCGGGGATTCGGAGCAGTGCTGATGCGTTAATTGATTTTATTAGAAATACATTCCGAGTGGATCGAGTAGCTGGATTTGTTGCTGCTATCCCGAATTATATTGTTAGTTTTATCGTCTATTTAATTGCTTTATTTTTATTTATGCTTGATTTACCAAACGTAATTGCTAACTTTTATAAACTGTTTAGTGCTGCCAGTGCTGAAAAAATTCAATACGTCACAAACCGGTTAAAAAGTGTTTTATTTGGATTTTTAAAAGGTCAGTTTTTAGTCAGTTTAATTATTTTTGCGGTTAGTTTAATCGGATTATTTATTATCGTACCTGAGTATGCGTTGATCATGTCAATTGTTATTTGGATTATTGATCTGATCCCGATCATTGGTTCGATTATCGTCTTAGCTCCTTGGTCGATTTATATGTTCTTAGTTGGATCAACATTTGTTGGAATTGAATTAGCTATTTTAGCGCTGATTCTCTTAGCAATTAGACGGACGGTTGAACCAAAAGTAATGGGTGTTCAAATGGGACTATCTCCATTGACAACTTTAATTTCAATGTATATTGGCTTGAGACTTTTTGGTTTATTTGGCTTTATTATCGGCCCGGTTGTTTCAATTATCTTTACCTCAGCTAAAGAGCTAGGTATCATTAAATTCAATTTTAAAATTTAATATTTTTCCAAACATAAAAACGTCAATCGAATATGATTGACGTTTTTATTTATTAATCATTATATTTACAAGATCAATATTTTGATCACTCGTTTATCTTTGTTGTGACTTTTCGTGAATTAAATTGAGTTGTTTTTCTAAGTTATCTAGTAATGCCTTGCCTTCTTCTACCTCAATTAAATCCATTCTGACAGCAAAATCGATTTCTCTAGACAATCCAAACATATGAGTATCTAAAACTTCTTCATACAATGGGCATTGTGGCATTGTTAAATTATCCATTTGCACTTGGATCAGTTTTAAAATTTTATCTGCATCAGCCTTAAGAAGGGCATAGGCTTTATTGGCATTTGTAATCACTGTTTCTTGCATCAAGATAAATCCCCTCCCCATAATGTCTACTCTTTCCATATTAAAGCTTTCCCAAGATAAATGCAAGTTAAAACTAAGTTTGCGTGCTAGATGAAGTCACAAAATTGCGTATATTTTAGCCATCATAGCGGAAATCAAATAGATAGATTGTTCATTTATCACTAATTTTATTTGAAATATTAATAGCAATACACAAATAATAAATACACAGTCCATTTACTAGAATGATAATATTGTGCACAAAAGGTTGAGATTTGTATCTTATCATCTGTTAAACTAATCTAAAAGGAGGAGTTTCTATGGATTGGCTTACTAAAATGAATGCTGCAATTGAATATATTGAGTCTCATTTAACAAGTGACATTGACTTTAAGATCGTAGCTAAAAAGGCTGGCACCTCATCTTATAATTTTCAAAGGATGTTCTCTTTCATATCTGATGTATCTCTTGCTGAATATATTAGACGACGAAGATTAACTCAAGCAGCACTAGATTTAAGGAATTCAAAGATAAAAATAATTGATTTGGCAATTAAATATGGCTATGATTCTGCCACCTCATTTGCAAGAGCATTTAAATCTTTACATGGCATTACACCTACTGAAGCAAAGCAAGAAGGGGTAAGATTGAAAGCTTATCCTAAAATATCCTTCCAAATATCAATTAGAGGAGATAAAGTGATGAATTATAGAATTGAAACAAAAGAGGCATTTGACGTCTTTGGTATCGAAGCAATTTGTTCGTTAAAAGGAGAAGAAGGTTTTATAAACCCAGGACAGTTATGGCAACAGAGTCATCAAAATGGGGAATATGAAAGGCTGGTCGATAATTCTGGTAATTTGCCGAGCTTTATTTCAGAAGATCTATGTAAGATTCATGGCGTTGAAAACTATAGACAAACAAAAGATAATACATTTCCATACATGTTATGTGCCTTTCAATCCAACGATAGTCAAACTGGTGGCTATCACATTGCTCATATTCCAGCACAAACATATGCTATATTTCCGTCAGAACCTTTTAAATGGGACGAGGATTTTAGTAACGTTCTAAGTACACTACAGAAAAGGTTTTACACTGAATGGTTGCCAACCGCAGATTACGATCGAATCGAAGGCGCAAACTTTGAAATATACGGTGGAACAGGAGAATATGGATATATTGAATTATGGTACCCAGTTGTTAAAAAAATAGTTTAAAAACGAGTAAACCCTATTTTTAGATAGAAACTCAATCACTCATTACTAAAAATAGGGTTATTTCTTCTTCAATTGATTTCAGCTAAAAATTGATACAGTTATTTTTGCAAACGATTATAATATTCAACACCATATTGGGAGCCTTCACTCACCATTTTTGCGTTATCTAAATTATCCGTATATGGCAACCCGGCTTCTTGGATCGGAAAATGTGTGTTATTTCTCAATTGCATTGAACGCTTTAAGTCAGTGAGCTCTTCCAGGACCTTGTTTTGTCGGTTCTGATTCAATAAGAACACACTAACAAATGATGTAACTGCCGCGACTAGTATGATTAAAAAATTTCGTTTCATTTTCATTCTCCTCTGTTGTTGTTATAGAAATTATCCCCTTAATCCAATTCTGCTAAACAAAAAATTCAATTATCAATTATTACTTTTTTATGTTAAACTTAAATTATATGAAATTGTTCTTTATTCGTATTTGAGGTGAACTATAATGGATGTAAAGTGTCCGATTTGTGATACAATTAATCAAATTGATAACAATTCAATTTTAGCTAAGCATATGCTCAATCGCCGTAAACATCTTTATTTATGTCCAACGTGCGATGAGCGGATTGCAGTTAAGACAAAAGCAAGACACGCAACTGGAAAGTTTCGTTTATATCAAGAGAAAAAAGAAGTCGATCCATATCTTCAATAATGGATCGACTTTTCTTATTTTAAACTAATGTAATTCTGAATAACTTCGGCAATTAAATCAGGATGGCCTGCCACTGTTGGCTCTTGTTTGAGGAATGTCAAATCCTCACCCGTCGCTTTTACAGTCTGACCACCTACTTCATGATATAAAATTACACCCGCAGCATAATCCCACGGTTGAAGATGGAAGGATACATAAACATCGGTGATGCCCTCAGCTAAATAAGCAAATTCTAACGCTGCTGACCCATATGATCTTGCACCTCTAACTGTTTTAACAAGTTCAGCAACCTTTTCATGGTCAGCTCGATCATTTGGTGCGCACCAGAGTGGATTTAGCAATAAAATAGCTTCTGATAGATTTTTTTCCTTTGCTATAGGTACAAGTTTCTGTTCATTTTTATAAGTGCCTTCTCCTCTTTTAGCATGGTACAAGATATCTGCCATCACATCATAAACAAAGCCGATCTCACCAACACCTTCATGAAAAACAGCTAGAGAAATAGCAAATGTTCGCTTTTGATGAACAAAATTCATCGTCCCATCAATTGGATCAATAATCCAAACAGTACCCTTCAATTCATTGACTTGGTCACCAAAGCCTTCTTCAGATAAAATTAAATCTGACGGGTACGTCTGTCTAATTTTATCAGCAAAAAACTCCTCTATTTTTCGATCCATCTCGGTAACTAGATCATTTGGATTCATTTTCGTATCAATTTTCCTTGGCTGATCAATCTCTGTCCGGATGATTTCGCCAGCCTCTTCTACCCACTTTCGTGCATTTTGATAAACAGTCTCTTTATTAAATTGTGTCAATCTCATCACCCTTTCATTAGAACTAGTCTATCAAATCTCATGATGATATGCATCTCAAGATCACTTTTTAACTCTCTATGTTAAAATAATAACTAGTCATTAGGTAAATAAAATTGAAAGGGTGATTGAATGAAACAAGTAGGATTTACTAAAATAGACTTTGATGTTTTTCAAATCGATGGTTTACAAAATCGAATGCAAGCAATTCAAGAACAGATTCAACCTAAATTTAAAAGTATCGGTATTGAACTAACTGATTATCTCGCAAGTAAACTCGGAAACGAAATGTACCTTCATATCGCAAAACATGCCCGTCGAACAGTGAACCCTCCAAAAGATACTTGGTTAGCTGTTGCGGATAATAAGCGAGGCTATAAGAAACACCCACATTTTCAAGTCGGACTCTTTGATGATCGATTATTTATTTGGCTTGCATTTATTTACGAGCTACCATCGAAAGCAAAAATTGCTCAAGCATTTTTAGAACAAATTGAGATCTTTGAACAACTATCAGACGATTTCGTTATTTCTTTTGATCATATGAAGAAAGATGCTATCCCTGTTAGTCAACTAACCGAGAAGAATTTACAGCGATTTAGAGACGTGAAAAAAGCAGAATTATTAATTGGCAAACACATTCCTAAAATTGAAGCAAGCCAACTATCAGGCGACGATCTTATTGCTCTAGTCAAAGCTAGCTACGATCAACTTCTTCCTTTTTATCAATTAGGAAAAAAAGCAATCTAACTTCTTGAAACTAAAAAAATAAGCCCGGATATCTTCGGGCTTATTTCATGCTGATTCGCTTTGTTTCTTCGTTTCGTGCTTTTTGGATCGTTCGATAAAGTGAAAAGCCTGATGTTTTTTCGAACGCATGACCAATTGTTTTTTCTTCACTTTTACTAGGAATAACTTTTTTAAATTCTTGATACTGGTCTAATAACGCTTGTCTAGCAACAGAGCCTTGATAAGCTTTTTCAATCAGCGCTAAAAACTCCACAACAACAATCGTCTCTTCTGTCGACCAACTTAAATCAATTGGATAGTGATAATTCATTAAATATCCACACCCTTACTGTTCATCTAATGGCGTTTGAATTGTTTTCGGATCAACAAATTCATAGCCTTTGTCTCTTAGACCTGTAACTATATCTGCTAAAGCCTCATTGGTCCATTCACGATCATGCATCAATAGATTTGCACCATCACGCAAAAATTCTGTATTAACCATAATATCAGCTAAAGCTTCAGCTTCCATATAAGCTGACTCCCAATCATAGCCATATGTCCAATTCATCAAAACCATACCTTCTGCTTCAACAATTTCCTTAGTGAAGTCAGGATTAACACCGAATGGTGCTCTAAAAAAGCTCGGTCTTTCACCGATAATCTCTTCGATCAAATCATTTAGTTCAACAATTTCTTTTCTTTGTTCATCTTCAGTTATTTCAGCTAGATTTGGATGGCTATATGTATGATTACCGATACTAAAACCCATCTCATATATCTCTCTTAGTATTTGCTGTTTTTCTTCCGTTTGAATAAAGTGTCCATTAACGAAAAATATTGCGGGAACATTATGTTCTTTTAACGTCTGAGCCATTTCCAAAGCATATTTGTCAGGTGCATCATCAATTGTCATTAATGCAACTTTACTTTCTGCTTCGTCCGTAATTGGCTCTACAGCCCAACTCACTTGATTCACTTGATACAATGCTTCTACCTCCAACTCATCTATTCCAACTTCCTCTACTGGGTCATCTTGATCAATATCTTCCTCCGTTACTTCTGTATCATTATTCACCACTTCATTTTCTTCTACATCATCAACTATCTGCTCTTGTTCATCGATCTGATCGTCATTTTCTACCTCAAGCGATTCATTCTGACAACCAACAAGAGTAATTACAAACAAAAGACTTAAAAAAATCATTATTCTGCTAGACTTCATTAGATGCACTCCCTATTTGTTCACTTGTTCTACTTAGTATAAACGATTTTTCGTTAAAAAAACACCAGCAATTCAATGAAGAATTACTGGTGTAGTTGTTTCCTTACATAATATGAATCGGACGTCCTAGAGCAGCTTCAGCAGCTTCCATTGTAATTTCACCTAAAGTTGGGTGTGCATGGATTGTTAATGATAAATCTTCAGCAGTCATACCTGTCTCAACTGCTAAGCCGATTTCTGAGATAATATCACTTGCACCTGCGCCAACGACTTGACCACCTAAAATTAGTCCATCTTCTTTACGTGTTACAAGTCGTACGAATCCATCAGTACTGTCTAATGATAGCGCTCGGCCATTTGCTGCGAATGGGAATTTAGCAGCTTTTACATCAAAGCCTGCTTCTTTCGCTTCTGCTTCAGTATAGCCAACTGATGCAATTTCTGGTGCAGCAAACATAACGGCAGGAATACCATGAACATCAATTTCTGATTTCTCGCCACCAATAACCTCAGCTGCGATCTTTCCTTCATATGAAGCTTTATGTGCAAGTGGTGGTCCTGCGACGATGTCACCAATTGCAAAAATGTTATCGATATTTGTACGGCACTGTTTGTCAATTTTAACAAGACCACGCTCATCCATTTCAATACCGATTTCTTCTAAGCCAATTTCTGCAGTATTTGGATAACGGCCAACAGTCACTAATACGTAATCTGCTTCAATTGTTTCTTCTTTGCCTTTTGCTTCATAAGTGACTGTGACACCTTTATCAGTTTCTTCTGAGCTTTTAGCCATTGCACTCGTAATAATTTTTACGTTTTTCTTCTTCAAGTTTCGTTTAAGAACAGATGTTAAGTCTTTCTCAAAACCACTTAGAATATCTTTTTCACCTTCTAAAATCGTCACTTCAGTACCGAAATCAGCATAGGCTGCACCTAATTCTGTTCCGATATATCCGCCACCGATGACGACCATTTTCTTAGGAATCTCTTTAAGAGCTAAAGCTCCTGTTGAGTCAAGAATGCGATCTGAGAACTTGAATGAAGGTATTTCAATTGGTGTTGAACCTGTTGCAATAATACAGTTTTTAAACGTATACGTTTGTGAACTCTTTTCATCCATTACACGCACTGTATTTTTGTCAACGAAATAAGCTTCACCACGAACAATGTCAACTTTGTTACCCTTTAACAGGCTTTCAACACCTGAAGTTAACTTGTTAACAACGCTAGCTTTCCACTCTTGAACTTTTTCAAAGTCAACTGAAACTTCTTTAGTAATGATACCCATTTCTTCAGAGTTTTGAGCTTGGCTGTAGCGCGTTCCAGCTTCAATCAATGCTTTAGATGGGATACACCCAACGTTTAAACAAACGCCACCTAGAGCACCCTTGTCAACAATTGTTACATTTTGTCCAGTTTGAGCAGCGCGGATGGCGGCTACATAGCCACCAGGCCCCGCACCGACTACTAACGTATCTAATTCAATTGGAAAATCTCCTACGACCATATTCGATTACGCCTCCATCATAATTAATTGTGGATCATTTAATAATCGTTTGATTTGATTTAACGCATGCTGTGCTGTTGCACCATCAACGATTCGATGATCAAAGCTTAATGAAATTGCCAATACTGGTGCAGCAACAATTTCACCATCTCTTACAATTGGTTTTTCAGCGATTCGACCAATACCTAAAATAGCTGCTTCAGGATAGTTAATGATCGGTGTAAACCATTGTCCACCCGCTGATCCAATGTTTGAAATTGTACTTGAAGCTCCAGACATTTCATCAGGCGATAATCTAAAGTCGCTTGCTTTTTGAGCTAATTCAGTAATGTCTTTAGAAATGTCAAATAATGATTTTCGATCTGCTTCTTTTACAACTGGAACGAGTAAGCCTTTTTCAGTATCCGCTGCAATTCCAATGTTGTAATAATGCTTCGTAACAATTTCCTCTGTTTCATCATCAATATATGAGTTTAAAATTGGGTATTTCTTCAATGCAGAAACTAAAGCTTTAACAACGTATGGCAAGTAAGTTAACTTAATATCTTGCTCTTGAGCAATTGTTTTAAACTTCGTTCGATGAGCAACAAGCTCTGTCACATCAATTTCATCATGTAAAACAACATGAGGAGCTTTATGCTTAGAGTTCACCATTGCATTTGCAATTGCCTTACGAACAGTAGTCATCTTCTCTCTAGTTTCTGGTAATTCACCAGTTGGGACTACTTGTTTTGGAGCTGAAGTTGATTCAGTTTCAATAGCTGACTCTTTAGCTGCTTCCGCTGCTGGTTGATCACCTGAAATAAATGCTTTAACATCTTCTTTTAAGATTCGGCCATTTTTACCTGTTCCAGTTACTTGTGTGATTTTAACGTCATTGTCACGAGCAAACTTACGAACAGATGGCATTGCAATAATACGCTTATCTGATGATTCATCAGCTGCTGGTTCAGTTGCTGGTTTTTCTTCTGCTTGAGTAGGTACAGCTTCTTCTTTTTCAGCTGGTTTTTCTTCTTCAGCTTCAGCTGAATCACTGCCACCCTCATCTTCATAACCTTCAGCATCAATCGTAATTAAAACTTCACCTACAGTTGCTACTTCACCTTCGTCAAAGTGAACCTTTAACACAGGTCCTTCAACAGGTGAAGGAATTTCTACAACTGCTTTATCGTTTTGAATCTCGCATAGTACGTCGTCTTCTTGGATAACATCGCCTTCTTTGACAAACCATTTAACGATTTCACCTTCATGGATTCCCTCGCCAATGTCAGGCATTTTAAATTCAAAAGCCATTATTTATAACCTCCTAGTCGCTACTTTTTTAGAAATTAATTGCTTCTTTCGCTTTTTCAACAATATCATTGTGGTTTGGTAACCATACTTGCTCAGCTTGTGTAAATGCAAAGACAGTATCAGGTGCAGCTACTCGATAAACTGGAGCTTCCAAGTGTAAGATTGCACGTTCTTGAATTTCTGCAACAACTTGTGAAGCGATTCCTGCTTGTCTTTGTGCTTCTTGAACAACAATTGCACGATTTGTTTTCTTAACAGATTCAATGATTGTTTCAATATCAAGCGGAGCAACTGTACGTAAGTCAATGACTTCAGCACTGATACCTTCTTTTTCTAATTCTTCTGCTGCTTTTTCTGATGCTTGAACCATTGCACCATAAGCAATCAATGTAATATCTGTACCTTCACGTCTTACTTTAGCTTTACCTAATTCAATTGTATAAGATTCCTCTGGTACTTCTTCTCGGAAAGAACGGTACAATTTCATATGCTCTAAGAAAATAACAGGGTCATTATCTCTGATTGATTGAATAAGTAAACCTTTTGCATCATATGGGTTTGATGGAATCACAACTTTTAAACCTGGTTGTTGAGCCATTAAACCTTCAAGTGAGTCTGCATGAAGCTCAGGTGTAGCAACGCCACCACCAAATGGTGCACGGATTGTAATTGGCATATTAACAGTATTCCCTGAACGGTAACGGTAACGAGCCATTTGTCCACTAATTGAATCCATTACTTCATAAACGAAACCAAAGAATTGGATTTCTGGTACAGGTCTGAATCCTTGTGTAGCTAGACCAATCGCGAGACCACCAATACCTGACTCAGCAAGTGGTGTATCAAACACTCGATCTTCACCGAATTCTGCTTGTAAACCTTCTGTTGCACGGAAAACACCACCGTTTTTACCAACATCTTCTCCAAAAATCATTACATTCTCATCATTTTTTAATTCTAAACGTAAGGCATCAGTAATTGCCTGAATCATTGTCATTTGAGCCATGATTTACTTCGACTCCTTTGCTTTATATTCTTCATACTGCTCTTTTAAATTAAATGGTATTTCTTCATACATATTATTAATTAAGTCAGTGACTTTTTGTTTTGGTACGTTATCTGCTTCTTTAATTGCAACTTTAATTTCTTCTTTTGCACGTTCGATCACTTCGTTTTCTTCTTCTTCAGACCAAATTCCTTTAGCCTCTAAGAATTTACGGAAACGAACAAGTGGATCTTTTTTCTCCCATTCGCTATCTAGATCTTCCGTTCGGTAGCGTGTAGGATCATCTCCAGCCATTGTGTGTGGTCCGTAACGGTATGTTAATGTTTCAATCAATGTTGGACCTTCACCTTTAACTGCACGTTCACGAGCTTCTTTAGTCGCTGCGTAAACAGCTAGCACGTCCATACCATCAACTTGAATACCTTCGATTCCTGCTGCAACAGCTTTTTGAGCTAATGTTTTAGCTGCAGTTTGTTTTTCTACAGGTGTAGAGATCGCAAAGTAGTTGTTTTGTACAACGAAAATTGCTGGTGCACCAAAAGCTCCGGCAAAGTTGATTCCTTCATAGAAATCACCTTGTGACGTACCACCATCACCTGTATAAGTAATTGCAACAGCATTCTTTTTGCGTCGTTTCATACCTAGTGCAACACCAGCTGCTTGAACATACTGAGCACCGATAATAATTTGTGGACTAAATGCGTTAACGCCTTCTGGGAATTGGTTTCCTTCATAATGACCTCTTGAGAACAAGAATGCTTTATAAAGTGGTAAGCCATGCCAAATTAATTGTGGAACATCACGGTAACCTGGTAAAATAAAATCTTCTTTTTCTAAAGCAAATTGTGTTCCTAATTGTGATGCTTCTTGACCTGCTGTTGGCGCATAGAAACCTAAGCGTCCTTGACGGTTTAACGCGATTGAACGTTGGTCCAATATTCTCGTGTAAACCATTCTTGTCATTAATTCTTTTAATTCATCATCTGAAAGTTCTGGCATTGCTTCTTCATTCACTACATTGCCTTCTTCATCCAGAATTTGAAACGTTTGAAATTGTTCTTCAATTACATCATTTGTACGTTTCAAAAGACTCACCTACCCTTTCTTTTTTACAACCCTTTTATTTTCTTATTAAATTAAATCACCAATGATTTAATGAACTAAAATAGTACTTAATATTACAATACCCTTGACACAGTGTTTTAATCTTTTTTTGCAGAGATAGAAAACTGTTATACTAAAAAAGCATGGAATGATTAGTACAATTCAATTACTAATAACAGTTTATCTTATTAATTTTAAATGGTCAATAACTTTGCTCAGATAACTTTAACTATTAATAAACCTTTAAGTGTGTAAAGTATAGATTTGTGAACTGTCTCACTATTTTTTAATAACTGTACCATTAAAATTAGCTCTGTGTATTAATTTTAGCCTGTGATCGAACTACTTATAATTTAAGCGCTTCCATTTTACGGGGTTCAAACACTTACTTTTACGAAAAAATTGCTAACATCTACTATAATACACAAAAAAATATGACCTGCTGTGACTGCTAAACTATATGTAGCAGTTTCTGCTAGATAAGAATGTGCACTTTAATCCTATAACCTCGTTTA
>NZ_BAABDL010000061.1:0-6711 GCF_039539605.1 Amphibacillus indicireducens
GGAATGTTAGACTAAGATCGCCACGTCGTGTGGCGACGTCTAACTGACCCACGTCCTGTGCGCCCGAGGCACGGCCGCGGTAAGCGAAATATTTTCCCGAAGCGGTTGTCGTGAATTGATCGATCAATATCAGTTATCTCAAATCACATCAATAAGACTTGACATAGGAAAGAAAAGTTTATGCAACACTACTGAGTATTTATAGTTTTGAATATTAAATGTTTGTAAATTGATTGACGTTCGATTGTGAAAAAGATATCACAGTATGTGAACAACTGAACAAAGTAGGTTGCACTGATCGATTGATGCAATTTTTATTTGTAAGTTGTTAAAACAGAACTAATTTTAAATATTAGGAGGCGTTACATATGACTAAAAGGTTTGATGAAAAAATTGTTATTATTACTGGTGCAGGTTCAGGATTAGGTCAAGCGGCTGCATTAAAATTAGCTAAAGAAGGGGCAAAATTATCTTTTAGTAGATTTGAATGAAGATGGACTAAAAGAAACGAATGACTTAGTTTTAGAGGTTGCTCCAGACTGTGAAACATTATTAATTACAGCAAACGTTGCCAAAGAAGAAGAAGTTAAAAATTATGTAGATGAAACAGTTGCTAAATTCAACAAAATCGACGGCTTCTTTAATAATGCTGGTGTTGAAGGTAAGCAAAACTTAACAGAAGATTATACTGCAGATGAATTTAAGTGGGTACTTGACGTTAACTTAAATGGTGTTTTCTATGGAATGCACTATGTCTTAAAAGTGATGAAACAACAAGGATTCGGCTCAATCTTAAACTGTGCATCAGTTGGTGGAATTCGTGGAGTTGGAAATCAATCAGGTTATGCAGCAAGTAAACACGGTGTTGTTGGTTTAACACGTAACTCTGCAATTGAATATGGTCAGTTTAACATTAACATTAATGCGATCGCTCCAGGAGCGTTTATGACAGCAATGGTTGAAGGTTCATTACGTCAAATGGGCGGCGATAACTGGGAGGAAGTTGGAAAAGAGTTTGTTCAACCAAACCCAATGAGGCGTTTTGGTGATCCTAAAGAACTTGGTCATGCTGTTGCTTACTTACTATCAGATGAAGCTAAATTTGTGAACGCGCAAGTTATTACAATTGATGGTGGTCAATCTTACAAATATTAATCAATATCCAAATGAAAAGGACTCTAGCCGTGGCTGGAATCCTTTTCTTTTAATCATCATCGGTTCTAACTAAATTTAGCGGGAATGACTCTTCTTGATCATCCCAGTTAATCACTATCAAAACTTGTGCGTCATTCGTTAATGAATGTTCACTCAGACCTTCTCCATCAACGTATAAAGCACTAACATCAATAGTTTCATCGTATACTTCCATATTTTCAAAAACAGCAACATCGCCAAGCTCGAGACGATAGCCCATTTGATCGGCTACAATTGATTCACCCAATTGATCGTTATACGTGATGACTAAATTAAATTCAAATTCGTATTCGCCATTATTTAGTTGTTCTTCTTCATACTCTAAGTCAACTCGCCAATTTGTTCCGATTCCTTCATAATCCAATTCGATACTTTCATCATCAGTTTGACAACCTATCAGTACACCTGTGAGTAAAATTAGAAAAAGCAGTAATTTTTTGTACATCACTTATCGCTCTTTTAGTTTTACTTGATCAAATCACTAAATTAGGGTTGGCGCTAACCAACTAAAGACGTCAAAATTTCTTAAGATACCAAATAGAACCGTAATGGAGAGCATCCCCCACATTAACACTTGGCTATATTTTTCTTTTCCCCTCTTTTCTAAAACATAAAACAAAATTAGTAAGGGAATAATAATGAAGATTAACATATTGTAGCGAAATGATTGATAAATATCTCCGTCAAGCAGAGCGAGGCTAGCTCTAGTCATACCACATCCCGGACAATATAAACCGGTAATTTTTCTAAAAATACATGGAATTGAAATACCCAGAGCTGGTGATAGTACTTTTAAATATAAAATTCCACTACCAATTAAAAAGAATGCAAGATAAATTTTCATCTGGATTCGAGTCCATAACTGTTTCATTTAAACCAACCTTTATCAAAAAAATTCATAAAAAATTGACTACTGTATTCATTCTAACATTTTTTATGTTAGATTGGAAAAACAATAGTCAATTTGTTTTTTCTTATTGCGCGAAGTTGTTCATATCACTTTGAATGATCGCGTTAGAGATAATTCCTAAACCGAAAATAGCTAAGATTAAGTAGATGATACTATTATCTTTAACCATCTTGTTATGGTTTTGTTGAGCAATCATTAATTTAGAGCCAACGGTATAATACCAAAAGAATGTATAAATTCCACATGTAATAATTGAGAATAAAATAGCTTTACCCCCTCTGAATGAGCGATCATCATTTAAATAACTTATTTCTTCTGTAATCGCGTACATCCAGTAAATATTGTAAATACCACAAGTAATCAATGATAAAATAATGACTACCCCTACATTACGATTTTTTACCATCATAATCTTCCTTTAATTTCTATCAACTACTAGTATAAGCATAAAACGACAATTAGCCACTACCTTTTTTGATAATTGTGAACAAATTATGAGTAAATATCTGATTATTCTAATCAATCGGAAATAATGAAGCAAGTATGAGACGAATCATTTCTTTAAATTATATGCTAGAAAAATAAACTTACAACCAAACAATAGATGCGTTCTCAGCCAAACTATACATTCTTAAATACTTATCTTAAAATAAGAGTGAAATCAGCATCGAGGAGGGGTTTTTTTGAACCGAGCATATGGGTTTCAATTACAAGGACAACACCAAGAGCAATCTGTCGGCTTGTATGCAATTGGCCATGAACAACAAACCAACTTAAACTACCGTTGGGATGGGAATAGTCGATCAGAACGCCATTGTTTTGTTTTTCAATATACATTAAAAGGTGCTGGTGCCATTCAAATTGCTGATAAAACCTATCACTTAAAACAAAATCAAGCATTTTGGATTGAAGTGCCAAGCGATCATTGTTACTATTTACCTAAAAATTCAACTCATTGGGAATTTATTTACTTAACTTTATTCGGTGACACGGTTAAGCAGTTGTATGATTCATTGACAGAGGCGCATGGTCACATTTTAAATTATGCCGAGCAAGCCCCTGTTATACAAATGATTTATGCGATTCTGACTCAGATAGAACATAATCAATTAAACAATAGCTTTCAAGCTTCTGGATTGGCTTATCAGTTTTTAATGGCATTATCAGAAAGCCTTTCTGATCAATCCAACATTCAACAAGCATTGCCTAAGTCAATTGAAGATGTGATGACCTATATTAATGACAATTACTACGAAGATATCAGTCTTGATGACTGTGTCAAAAAATCAAATTTGTCAAAGTACTATTTTACCCGTCAATTTAAAAAGCATATTAAGATGACACCAATTGAATATTTAACAACAATCCGAATCCAAAATGCAATCGAACTCTTATTAAATGATACTAAATCGATTAAAGAAATTGCTCCTCTAGTAGGCTATCAAAATGGCAACTATTTTGCTAAAGTTTTTAAGAAACAAACAGGAAAGTCACCTAATGCTTATCGACAGGAGCGTTCATCAATACCTGTGAATCATTGGTTCATTAATTAATGAGCAATATATTACCCTTTTCGTTTTTATTTACGCTTGAAAAGTAACTGCATCTCGATAAAAATAGAAGTAACATATTAAAAGGAGATGACTTAGATGAGCAAAATTACTTTTCTAGGTGCTGGTAGTACTGTTTTCGCAAAGAATGTGTTAGGTGATTGTATGACAGTTGATGCGTTACAGGACTTTGAGTTTGCCCTGTTTGATATTGATGAAGAACGATTAAATGATTCAGAGCTGATGTTAAATCATTTAAAGAAAAATTTAAATTCAACTGTCACAATCAAAAGTTATCGGAACCGTAAAGAAGCATTACGCGGCGCAAAGTATGTGATCAATGCGATTCAAGTAGGTGGCTATGATCCATGTACAATAACTGACTTTGAAGTACCTAAAAAATATGGTTTACGTCAAACGATTGCTGATACATTAGGCATTGGTGGCATTTTCCGTAACTTAAGAACAATCCCTGTGATGCGTGAATTTGCCAAAGATATGCGGAAAGTTTGTCCAGATGCATGGTTTTTAAATTATACGAATCCAATGGCTGTATTAACGTCCGTGATGCTCCAAGAAGGGATTAAAACAGTTGGACTTTGCCATAGCGTTCAAATTTGTGCAGACCATTTGCTCGATTTTCTTGACATGCCTAAAGATAATGTTCAATGGCACATAGCTGGGATCAACCATATGGCTTGGTTGCTAGAAATCACACGAAATGGTGAAGATTTATACCCTGAGATTAAAAGACGGGCTAAAGAAAAGCAAAAAGACAAGCATCATGACATGGTTCGTTTTGAGCTAATGGATAAGTTCGGCTATTACGTAACAGAATCATCTGAGCATAATGCTGAATACCATCCTTATTTTATTAAGAAAAATTATCCTGAATTAATTGACCAGTTGAACATTCCACTTGATGAATACCCGAGACGTTGTGTTGCCCAGATCGAAGGATGGAAGCAAATGCGCGCTGATATAGTCGATAATCAAGAGTTGACACATAGTCGGACAAATGAATATGGTTCATATATTATTGAAGCAATGGAAACAGATCAGCCGATTAAAATTGGTGGAAACGTGCTCAACACTGGTGGTTTAATTGCTAATCTTCCAGAAAAGGCTGTCGTAGAAGTGCCGTGTTTAGTTGATGCAAGTGGTATTCAACCAACATATGTTGGTGAGCTGCCAGAACAATTAGCCGCACTAAATCGGACGAATATTAACACTCAACTCTTAACGATTGAAGCGTCCTATTCAGAAAAGAAAGCAAAAATCTATCAAGCTGCTTTACTTGATCCACATACAGCAGCTGAACTATCAATGGATGACATTATTGCCCTCTGTGATGATTTAATTGAAGCACACGGTGACTGGCTCCCACAATATGATTAAGCTTAAAAAACTAATAAAAAATTGTCAGAGATGTAACGAATAGAGCTAATCGTGCCCTGTTTCGTCAGAAAATCGTCATAGGGGTAACGAATAGCGTTTAATCGTACCCTGTCTCATCGGAAATTGGTCATAGGGGTAACGAATAGCGCTTAATCGTACCCTGTCTCATCGGAAATTCGTCATAGGGTTAACGAATAAGAGCTATTCATCAGAGACCGCCCTCTAAATCAGGATGATGTCTAACAAATAGGAGCTAATCATCAGGTATCTAACTTAAAATTGTCTTGATATCCAATGATTAACGACAAATCATTGACGTTACTGATTAAGATCCTTAGATAGCTGACAAACACAAAGTCATCCACAACTAACGAATTTTATGATTTCCTAAAAATGTAAAAAGAAGCAGTGATTTAGCCAGCCTGCTTCTTTTTTATTAAGAGATTACTTCATTGCCATATCTAATACCATACGTCCATTAATTGTGCCGTTTTCCATCTCTTCAAAAATCTCATTAATTTCATCAAGTCGACGAGCCTGGACAACAGGAACAACCAATCCTTCTGCGCCAAACATAAACGCTTCTTCAAGATCTTTTCTTGTTCCGACAAGTGATCCAACAACTTGGATTCCATCTAGAACGGATTTAATAATATCTAGATCCATCGTCTCAGGCGGAAGTCCTACATTCACAACACGAGCCGTTGGACGGACAGAATCAACTGCTTGTCTGAAAGCTACCTTTGATACAGCCGTAACAACTGCAGCGTGTGCCCCACCTACTTCATTTTGAATCCATTCGGCAGGATCTTGTTCAGTAGAATTAAAGATTAAATCGGCTCCAGATTCTTTTGCTAAAGCTAATTTATCATCATTAATGTCAACGGCAATAACTTTAAAGTTAAATACTTTTTTCGCATATTGGATTGCGAGGTTTCCAAGACCACCAACACCATATACAACAATCCATTGACCTGGCTCTATTTTTGCTTCCTTAATCGCTTTATAAGTTGTTACACCAGCACACGTTATACTCGTTGCTTGCTTCGCATCTAATCCCTCAGGCACTTTGACAGCATAGTCAGCACTAACGATACATTGCTCTGCCATTGCTCCATCAACTGAGAAACCAGCATTTTTTGCTTGGCGACAATACGTTTCTCGACCTGTTAAACAGTAATCACAATTGCCACAACCTTCAAAGAACCAGGCAATACTAACGCGGTCACCTACTTTTAGGCTTGTCACATCGTCAGCAATTTCTCTAACGATACCAACACCTTCATGTCCAGGAATACGGCCAGGAACAGCTCCAAAATCGCCTTTTGCAACGTGTAAATCCGTATGGCAAACACCACAAAATTCGACATCTACTAATGCTTCACCTTGTTCAATTGGTCTTAATTCAACATCTTTAATTTCAACTAATTTTTCTTTTGAATTTGATCCTAGATTATTCACAGCCCGACCATAAGCCACTAAGAAACTGCGTTAAATCAATTAAAAATACACAATCGATCTTTCACTAATTAAGTGAAAAGGAGCCCGATCTTTGATATTGTATAAGTGACTAAACAAACACAATTCGGTAGTGTAAAAAGTTCTATGAAAAGATACTGAATTGGAGGATGAATTCAAAATACAATATGTTTTTTGATC
>NZ_BAABDL010000062.1:0-2271 GCF_039539605.1 Amphibacillus indicireducens
GCTACAGCTACTACTGCCTTCACTGTTCGGGACTTTCACCCTAGAGTCTGCACCCATGCTGGGCACACAACAATAAAAAAACGAGTCGTTGAACTCGTTTTAGCTAAGGCCATGTGTAATCGGGATTAATATTTTAAATGTTGTGCCGATATCGACTTGACTATCAACTTCGATCACACCTTCATGTGCCTCAACAATATGTTTAACAATTGCTAAGCCCAATCCAGTCCCACCTGTTTCACGACTCCGTGCTTGATCAACCCGATAGAATCGCTCGAAAATTCGATCAATCATCTCTTCCGGAATGCCAATTCCATTATCTTTGATCGTCAATTCAATCCATGGATGAGTTCTTTTTGCAGTCACAACAATTTGACCATGATCCTTTGAATAACTAATTGCATTGTAAAGTAAATTTAAAATCACTTGTTTCAACCTTGCTCCGTCACCGGTTAAAAAGAGATCAGAATCGACATTAAGCTTGAGCTCAAGATCACGTTTATGTGCCAGTTCTTTCACAAAAGTCACACAATCATTTACAATCACTGAAAAATTAATCCGCTTAAGTTCTACTTTAAATTCTTCCTGTTCAAGTTTTGTTAGCTCTAACAAATCATGAATGAGTGATTGCAGTCGGTCACTTTCTTTGTAAATAATCGTTAAAAACTTATGGATCATCGCGGGCTCAATTGCGTCATCATCGAGCATTGTTTCAGCAAATCCTTTAATTGATGTAACTGGTGTTTTCAACTCATGTGAAACATTAGCAACAAAGTCTTTTCGAATTTGATCAACATGTTTTAGTTCAGTGATATCATGAAAAACAAATACAAGTCCTCTCAAATCATTGCTTTCATTAAAAAAAGGAACAGCAACGATCTCGATAAACAATCGGTTTTGACCTTTTGTTATTGTGATTGAATTTTTAAATGTTTCTTCATATAGGAAAGCATCTTGAACAGCCTGATAAACCTTTTTTTGATCTAATACTTGGTAGTATAGTTGATTCGTCACTTCAGCTTCTGTTTTATCAAATAGTTCAGTAAACTTACGATTAATTAATTGAACATAGCCTTTTGTATCCAAGAGCATGATGCCACTTTCCATGTTTTCAATGACTGTATGCAGTTGTCTTGAATGCATTTTATCTTGGCGATTCAAGTTTTGTAAATTAAATGCAAGCTTGTTGACGGCATAGCCTAAATGATCAACACCATGATGGCTCTTTTCGTAGGATCGCGCAGTGTAGTTGCCTTTGATTAGTTCCGCTAGCACTGCTTTAATTTGCTCATTAGGCTTCAAGTATGTCAGGTATATTTGATAAAGCATCATAAAAACAACTGCATGTGCACCAATTAATAGAAGAACAACGACGATTCGATCGCTTCCTTGTACAAGTGGAACAATCATAAAGATCAGACCAAGCAATAGGAAACTAGTAATTGTAATAAAAACTGAAAAGGTAAACTTACTTGATTTTTTCAATCGCAGGCTCCTCCATTTTATAGCCTAATCCTCTAATCGTTTTAATATAAATCGGTTGTTTAGTATCAGGCTCGATTTTTTCACGAATATGACTGACATGCACATCTACAATCCGTGTGTCTCCTGAGAAATCATAATTCCAAACAGCGCTTAACAGTTGATCTCGAGACAATACTTTACCTTTATGCCTTGCTAAATAAGCGAGTAATTCGAATTCTTTCCGAGTAAATGCAAGTTCTTCACCATTTATGGTAACTTCATATTGTTCTGGAGAGATCACGAGCTGACCTACTTTTAATTGTTTCGGTTCATTCTCTGTTTGTTTGTTTGTTCGACGTAAAATTGCTTTAATTCGTGCAACAACTTCTTTCGGACTAAATGGTTTCGTCAAGTAATCATCTGCACCTAGCTCTAAACCAAGCACTTTATCAAATTCATCGTCCTTAGCTGTCAACATTAATATCGGTGTATCAACTTTCTCTTGTCTTAATCGTTTACAGACTTCCGTTCCTTCCATACCCGGTAGCATTAAGTCTAAGACGATTAAGTCATATGGCTCGCTTAGAGCCTTGTCAAATGCTTCTGTTCCTGAATAGGCAACAGCGGTATCAAATCCTGCTTTTTCAATATTGTATTGTAACAATGTAACGATTGATTCTTCATCATCAACAATCAGTATCTTTTGATTCATTTTCCTACCCCCATTGTCTTTACCGTATTGTCTAAAGTTTTATAGTAAAAACCTTCGTTTTTATTGATATATAGCCTTTTAACACAAAAAAACTT
>NZ_BAABDL010000063.1:0-10610 GCF_039539605.1 Amphibacillus indicireducens
AAGTGGACTCGGAATGGATATTGAAGGACTCATTCTAGCGTATAGGTGGGTCTAAAACAGCGTAATAATCAGTAGTGTTGTGACAAAAGATATCCCCTCTGGTGTAATTGCGGCCGGCAACCCTTGTCGAATCGTTCGGAACATTACCGACCAAGATAAAACAGATTATTTGCAGTCATTACGACACAATTAAAATGATTGAGCTAATTTGATATTCAGTTTTTCTTGTAAATTGTTAATTAGCATCAGCTCCATCTCAGCTTGACCGCGAATTGGGAACTTTGGAGCGACTGTTTTGGCGTGGTCAATCTGTTGCTGAACACGTTCGAAATCTCCTTGATGCCAAGCATAGTAAGCTTTGACTCGTGCACCATTTAGATCTTGGTCTTGATTTAACGATTTTTCTGCTAAAGGATAATAGGTTTCAATCCATTCAGTCCGTTCCGATAAGATCCCTGCCGTCAGGATTTCATAGTAAAAACCAGGTAAAGACACTGATGGAACATGACCGATTTGATCAATGATTTTTTCAATTAACTGAATGAATTGCTCTTGGTCGTTATGATCGAGTGCTTGGTAATATTGGAGTAAAAGTAGCGTCGGATCATCTTGATTTAATAGTTGGTCTGTATCGATCAGTAAATCTTTTGGTCGAATACCACCAGCTAATTGGGTGAACGTATTTTGAATGGTCAACATCGATTTAACGCTAGGTGATTGCTTTAAAATACCGACAATAAATTTCCCGTCTGAAAAATGATTTCCTGCTGTTTTATAAGGAACTAAGTTAGCTAGTCCTAAGACAATGCTTATGAAACTAAAAATAGCAATAAATATTTGACCATATAAATTTGAAATGAAAGGCAATCCGATTAAGGCAAGTAAACCAGTTACTACATTGATAATGATTCCACCAGCATAATAAAAAACATGTTTTTTATCGAGCATATTTGTCCCCATAGGTGGAATCATGGCACACAAGCCTGCAAAACCTTTTGCTCTTTTAAACTGGAATTTCATTTTACCATTCTCATATGTAAAAGCCAGTAGTCCAATTTGGTACATGAGCAATCGGTAGCCAAGTATTTTCCCGACTAAAAAATGGCCAAATTCATGAATGTTAACGGCGATAAATTGTACGATAATCAAAATTAAAAATGAAATGATCAGTTGTTGAATCGATAAGTCTACAGCAATTTCAGTATTCGCCAAGAAATAGCCACCAACAAAGCCAATTCCAGCACATCCAATTAAAAATAAAATATAGAAAATCATTTTTTTCTTCATTAGTCACATTCCCATCATTTTTTTGAAACCAGATAAGTTAATTATACAACAAACAAGTGATGGTTTTCTATAAAACTAATTTTCTATTATTAAACGTGCACTTCTTAATGCATGGACAATTGGTGGAATGATGATAAACTGAATGATGATGCCAGGTAGAGCAGTGATAAATGCCCCGCCGATAAATGCCTCCATTCCGAATGACGTTCCGCTCACACCAAAGATAATTGCATTGACAATTCCATAAATAATTCTCCCGCCAATCATTGCACCAATCAATGAAACAACAATCTTACCATTTGTTAATTTAAACAATAACCCTGTTAGTAATCCGTAAGTTGCTAGTTCAAGCATCATTGAAACGCCCGTGGGAAAGATCGGTGGCATGCCTGTTAAGAAAAAAGATAGTGGTGGCAAGAGTAAACCCGCAATTAGACCATAACGACCACCAACGACAAATCCGCAAATCAGAACAGGGATATGCATAGGTAAGAGTACTGCCCCTGGGTAAGCAATCGGTAACATGTTGACAATAAAGGGTAACAATAGACCGATCGCAATCGACAAAGAGACATAGACAATTTTTTTAGTTTGCTGGTTTGACATTAATTTATTCCTCCAAAGATTAAATTTTATTGATTAAGATCTGATGTATCGATGATTAAATCAGCTTGCTGCTCAATTTCTAATGTTGAAAAATAATGATTCTCTAAAGGGATCCATTCATTAATAAATCGTTGCAGTTTTTGTGTTCCTTCTCGCTGTTTAATTCGATCCACTTGAATGGCTGAATTTACTTTTAAGAATAATTTCCAATTATAAAATGGTAGGAAAAGAGGGTGGAAACTGTAAACACCTTCAACTATATTTATTTTTTCAGAATTAATGTCCATGGTATCAACCATCATTCTAAGCTTGCAATCATATTTGTGATAACTAATTGTCTCGCCATTTTTTAAAGGTCTGAGTACTTCTGCTAAAAATCGTTCGTAATGTACATTACCACCTGGTTCTTGTAACCGCTGCTCTGTTTTCATTTCAAAAGGAAGAAAGAAATCATCCATATGAAAAACTTGACAATCAAACTTATCGAATAATAACTTAGCTAAACTACTTTTTCCACTTCCAGCTGAACCATCTATTCCAATTAAAATAGGGTGTTTATCATTTGAAAGCTGATTTATTTTTTCAAAAACAGGTGCATAAATTTCTTCAGCTACAGAAGCGTTTTGAACGCTTTTTAGATTGGACACATGGATCACCTCATAAATTATGAATCAAACATGTTTCAAAAAGACTTCAAATACGGATTCTTTAAATTTCTGGCGGTGTTAGGATAAGCTCCGGAACATCAAGAAAATTCTGAATTGCGACAGCACAAGCGCCCATAACACAAGAATGATTATCGAGGTTCGATAAAACGATTTTTCCGTATTGGCTGACAGAAGATTGAAGTTTTTCTTCGATTTCGTTAACTGAGTCTGGATAGATAGATAACAATTTACTTGTTAAGACAAATATATCTGGATTAAAGATATTAATAATATTATTGATGCCAATTGATAAGAAATTAATAAAATGATTAAAATGATTTAACGTTTTTTGATGTTGATCATCTATTAATTGTTGAATGTCTTCATAGGATATAGAGCGCTGTTGATCTTCTTCAATTTTCTTTATTAAAATTGACTCACTAGAGTAAAGTTCCCAACACCCCTTATTACCACACGGACATTGTTCTCCCTCTGGTGCAATAATCATATGACCAAATTCACCTGCATAGCCGTGATAGCCCCGTTGAAGTTTACCATCAATCATTATTCCTGCGCCTATACCCGAAGAGATCATCAAAGTGATAAGATTGTCGCAATTATAATGATAAAAAACTCTTTCTGCATATGTTGATAGATTGGCATTGTTCTCAATTACAATAGGTATTTTTATATCCTTTTGTAGATCGTTTTTAATTTGTTTATTGCTCCATTGATATTTCGGTACGAATAATATTGAATTAGTATCTTTATTAATCGTGCCATGAATCCCAATTACAATATTTACAAGGCCATAACGACTTTCAGGACATTTCATTTGATAGTTTTTTATCTGTTGGATAAGTAATTGAATGATTTCCTCATAATTATCTGTTTCCAAGTTGATCATATCAGTCATAACTGGGTTTCCCAATAAATCAGCGAGCGTATACTGAATTTGTTTATAATCAAGATCAACCCCTAGTACGTAACCTGCTTTCGGATTAAGCGATAGAAGGATCGGTCTTCGTCCAATTGTTGTATGCTCCTGTTCGGTTTCATAAATAAGTTCTTCTGCAAGTAAATCAGTAACTTGAACAGAGATGGTTGCTTTATTTAAACCGGTAATTTTAGATAAATCTGCTCTCGATATAAAACCATGCTCGATGATTTTCTGTAAAATTATATCTCTATTAAATTTTTTAATGTAGTTAGCATCCCCTGTAACCATAGTATGTTCTCCTTTTTAAAATAGTTTTGATTAAGTACTTGAATTATAAAACGTTTACATATATCATAATAAATGAATTTAGTTTGTTTGGCAACCAAACTAAATAAAAATTTATTAATTTTTATTTAGTTTTAAAGTGCCCGCTTAGTGCTTGGTTGATTAAAAGAATGATAAAAACTAATTTGAAATGGAAAGGAGAAACAGATGTTAAAACAACAGATTGGTGTTATTGGCTTGGCAGTTATGGGGAAAAATTTAGCATTAAATATTGAAAGCAGAGGATATTCTGTAGCCGTTTATAATCGTACTTTTTCTAAAACAGAGGATTTTCTTGCAAATGAGGCAAAAGGGAAAAATATTGTCAGCAGAAAAACGATTGAAGCATTTGTAAACGTATTAGAAAAACCACGTAAAATTATCTTGATGGTGAAAGCTGGTTTTGCTACTGATGCAACGATTGAATCGTTACATCCCTATCTTGATCAAGGTGATGTTTTAATAGACGGTGGAAATACACTTTATGAAGATACGCTTGGTCGTAATGAAAAGTTAGATAAAACAGGTATTCATTTTATTGGAATGGGTGTTTCTGGAGGAGAAGAAGGAGCATTAAACGGTCCATCCTTAATGCCGGGTGGTCAAAGAGAAGCGTATGATTTAGTTGAACCTATTCTCGGGGCGATTGCTGCAAAAGTTGATGCAGATTCTTGTGTGACCTACATCGGTCCAAATGGCGCAGGTCATTTTGTTAAAATGGTTCATAATGGAATTGAATATGGTGATATGCAACTTATTGCGGAAGCTTATTTTATTTTAAAGTGTGTACTAGGCATGAATACTGATGAGTTGCATGAAGTCTTTACAGAATGGAACAAGGGAGAACTTGATAGTTATCTGATTGAAATTACGGCAAATATATTTAAGAAAAAAGACGATCAAACAGGAAAGTCACTAATTGATGTTATTTTAGATAAAGCTGGTCAAAAAGGTACTGGAAAATGGACGAGTAAAAATGCACTTGATTTAGGTGTGCCATTGCCTTTAATTACTGAGTCTGTATTTGCTCGTTTTATTTCAAGTCAGAAGGAAGAACGTATTTTAGCAAGTCGGATATTGTCAGGTCCTAAAGAAGTGAAATATAAAGGTGATCGTAATCAACTGATTGAAGCAATCAGAAGAGCTTTATATATGAGTAAAATAACCTCTTACGCACAAGGATTTGCTCAAATGCGAGCAGCTTCAGACGAATATAACTGGGATTTGAAGTATGGGGATATTGCGATGATATGGCGAGGAGGCTGTATTATTCGAGCTCAATTCTTACAAAAGATTAAAGAAGCCTTTGATCTCGAACCGAAGTTGGATAATCTAATGCTAGATCCATATTTTAAAGCTATTTTAGAAAACTATCAATCTGCATTACGTGAAGTCGTTGTTGTTGCAGTAGAACACGGTATTGCGGTACCTGCCTTTGCAAGTGCTATTGCTTATTATGACAGTTATCGTTCTAAGGACTTACCTGCAAATTTAATTCAAGCACAGCGCGACTATTTTGGTGCACATACGTATGAACGAATAGATAAAGAAGGGGTATTTCATTCGGATTGGTTTTAACGGGAGCCCCTTTTGTGATTGAAATCATGTTAATGGGTTAGATAAAACTAGAGGAGGAATATAAATGAGCATTCTTCAAGAGTTAGTTGGAGATATCCCAATACCGAAAATGGCATTAGTCAACCAGACATTTGACAATTCAAAAATAGAAGATATCGTATTGGCAACACGACAAGAATTAGAGCAAGTAAGGGATCGGGTTAAAGCTGGTGATGAAATAGCGGTAGCAGTTGGTAGTAGAGGTACGGATGGGTTAGTCGATATAACAAGAGAGACGATTAGATTTTTGAGGGATTTAGGTGCTAAACCGTTTATCGTACCTAGTATGGGAAGTCATGGTGGAGCTACAGGACCAGGACAGACGGCTGTTCTGAAACATTTAGGCGTTACAGAAGAAACAGTTCATGCGGAAATTCGTTCATCAATGGAAGTTGTCAAGTTAGGCGAGCTTGAGAATGGTTTACCGATATACATGGATAAATATGCATCTGAAGCTGATGGCATTGTAGTCATTAATCGCGTGAAACCACATACTGCTTTTCGAGGAAAAGTAGAGAGTGGTATCATGAAAATGATTAGTATTGGATTAGGAAAGCAAAAAGGTGCTGAAGCCTGTCATCAACTTGGATTTAAATATATGGCCGAACATGTGCCGGCAATGGCTAAAGTGGCAATTGAAAAAACACCTATTTTATTTGCAATTGCAACTGTTGAAAACGCCTTTGATAAGGTTGCAAAGTTAGAAGTTATCAAGGCTGAGGAAATTGAAGAGAAAGAACCCGCTTTACAGTCACTAGCCAAAAATATTAATTGATCAAATTGATGTTCTCGTTATTGATCAAATCGGAAAAAATATTAGTGGCGATGGGATGGACCCGAATATTACTGGACGTTACCCCACTCCATATGCACATGGAGGTCCTGAAGTATCAAAAATGGTTGTCCTTGATTTAACAAATGAAACAGAGGGCAATGCAAATGGAGTAGGTACTGCAGATTTCACAACCCAGCGACTTGTAGATAAAATGGATCGAGAATCAACGTATGCAAATGGATTAACATCAACAGTAGTAGGACCAACACATATTTCTACTGCTATGCCAACTGATAAAACAGCCATTCAAGCAGCGATTAAAACGTGCAATATTTTAGATTTTACAAAAGTGAAAATAGTCCGTATTAAAGATACGCTACATGTTGGTAAAATAGAAGTATCTGAAAGTTTACTAGAATATGTAGCAGAGCATCCAGACATGGAACAAATTTCTGATTTGTATAAATTTTCGTTTGATGAGGAAGAAAACTTAAATTAGATCTGAATTAGAGAGGGGAAATGTATTTTGGGTGATTTATTTAATTTAACAGGAAAAGTAGCAGTAGTAATCGGTGGTAATAGTACGTTAGGTTCAGTGATGGCCAAAGGGCTTGCGGAACATGGAGCAAAAATTGCTGTTGTTGGTCGTAACTTTAAAACAACAGAGATAGTCGCAAAGGAAATAAAAGAAAATGGTCATATCGCAAACGCATTCCAAGCCGATATCAGTGATTTAGAGACGATTAAAAATGTCGCACAAGAAATAGAAGAATGGGCTGGTGGATGGGATATACTGATCAATGCTGCTGGTAAAAATAGTAGCACACCATTTTTCGAGATTGCCCAAGAAGAATGGGATGATATTATGAACGTTAATTTAAAGGGTGTAGCTTTCACAATCCAGCATTTTGCAAAACGGATGATTGAACAAGAGCGTAAGGGGAGTATTATTAATATATCTTCTGCTTCTTCTGATATTCCATTATCGAAAGTATTTACGTATGCTGCATCGAAGGCAGGTATTAATAACATGACACAATTTTTAGCTAGAGAATTTGCACCATATGGTATTCGGGTCAATGCAATTGTTCCAGGATTTTTCCCAGCAGAGCAAAATCGTAAAATCATGGATGATGCTCGAGTTGAGTCAATTATGAATCATACACCGATGAAACGTTTTGGAAAACCCGAAGAATTAAAAGGGGCAACGGTTTTTCTTGCTTCTGATCAAGCATCTGGATTTGTCACTGGAAGTTTTTTAAGAGTAGATGGTGGCTATTTAAGTATGACGATTTAATTCAGTAGATAAAGTAAATATTCAGTGAAATCTCTAGTTCTATCTATTTTTTATTGAAGGTACATCTTATAGAGAGGATGGATGTGGTGTTGAGGGAATTAGTTATTGGACTTGATATGGGAACGACAAGTGTTAAAGTTGTTATTTTTGACTTAAAGGGTAAGCTCATTACTCAAACAGAAGAGTTAATCACAACGAGTTATCCAAAATCAGATTGGGCTGAACAAAATCCCAATGAAATTGAAAAAGCATGTATTTTAGCGATGAAAAATGCAATTTCTGAATTAAATAAAAGTCAAGACAAAGTATTGGCTGTAGGAATTTCCGCTGCGATGCATTCGCTCATCTGTATTGATGAGGAAATGGATCCCTTATCACCAGTAATGATTTGGTCAGATAAGCGAAGTAGTCAGATTGCAGAAAAATTAATAGCTACAAATGATGAGGAAATTTATAGCAAGACGGGTACTCCCATTCATCCAATGACACCATTTTTAAAATTAATTTGGCTGAGAGAAGAAAATTTAAAAGCCTATCAAAATGCGAGTTATTTTATGTCGATGAAGGAATATTTGGTCCAAAAATGGTTTGGAAAGAGAATGATTGATTATTCGATGGCATCTGCTACAGGTTTATTTAATGCAAAAGAATTAAAATGGGAGAGGTCTGCGTTAAAATTAGCAGGAATAAAGGAAGAGCAACTTTCAGAGGTTGTCCCGCCAACGGAGATCTTAATAGGATTAACTGAAAGTGTTGCACAGGAAATTGGTTTATCACCCGATACACCTTTTGTGATTGGTGCTGCGGATGGACAATTAGCAAATCTAGGAAGCGGAGCAATTGAGCCTGGAGAAGTTAATATTTCTGTAGGGACAAGTGGTGCCATTCGACAATTTGTAAAAGGTGCTCCTATCAATCATAAAATGGAGACGTTTACGTATGCCTTCACAGAAGATACATCGATTATAGGTGGGGCAACAAACAATGGTGGAATTGCTCTAGAGTGGTTCAAGGATTTGATTGAATATGAAGGTTCATATGATGATTTGCTGATACTCGCCAACAAAATTGAAATTGGTGCGGATGGTCTTATTTTCATCCCGTATATTAATGGTGAAAGAGCCCCATTGTGGAATGGGCGTGCAAAAGGGAACTTTTATGGACTTAGTATTAATCATAAAAAGGAACATTTAATTCGTGCGGTGTTAGAGGGCATTGCATTGAATCTCTATCATATTAGTCAGTCTTTAGAGGAAATAGCTGGCCCACCGAAAAAGATAACAGTTAATGGTGGCTTATCAAAATCGGAGACGTGGGTACAGATTATGGCAGATATTCTTGGCAAAAAAATCTACTTATCAGATACACATCATAATGCTGCCTGGGGTGCAGCGTGGACTGCATTGGTGGGTATTAGGAAAGTTCAGTCTTTTGCAGAAATTAAATCAAATTTGCCAGATGAGAGAGTGATTGAACCAAATATGGAAAACCATAAGGCATACATTCCTGTATTTGAAAAGTATGAAAGGTTAGTAGAAACTTTAAAAGCATTTTTTTAATATTAATCATTTTCTCATCGTATTTGATCGATTAATATAAAGATCCAAAGTAATTTTAGGCTACTTTGGATCTTGTTTTTTTACAATGATATACCTTCAATTTTTTGAGGCTTTTGTAAGCTTTATAATTAAAAAATAGCTATCCTATTAGAATGAAAAACTATCCTTATTTTTTTGCGCAAGAATTTCGTTCAGATAATACAGGTGTCATCTTTTTGACACAAGGCTCTAGCTCTTTATTTTCGATATACATAATCATTGATTTAACAATTTCGTTAGCAAGATGGTCGATCGGAACTCCAATACAAGTTAAAGGTACTTCTAGTTTTTCCATTTCAGGTACATTGTCACAACTAATAATTGACAGATCTTGTGGGATATTTAGTTTTTCTTCTTTAATACACCTAATGACTCCAGCGCTAATATCATAACTCCCGCCAATAATTGCGGTAGGCAGATTTGTGTTTTTGAGAAGTTTATTCCCCGCTGAGTAACCATTATACCAATCAAGTCCCTTTGTATCGATTTGGTGGTTTTTATCTAATGGTAAACCAAAATGCTGCATTGCTTTTTTATATCCATGGTATTTCGTGACTTGCAGTGGATCACTTGCTGAAAAATCACCAATATAAGCAATTGAATGATGTCCTAATTCAATTAAATATTTTACTGCTTCATACATTGCTTTTTCATGATTAGGATCTATTATGGGATAATTCATTTGATTGTCTCTGGAGACACCATAAGAAATGAGTGGAATTGTATCATGTTTAATTGTTGTGTCAGTACTTTCCTCAAACAAAATAATGCCATCAACTTGAAAGCGTTTGAATCTATCCAATGATGCTTGTACTGAATCGACTGATAAAATCATAGAATAAGGTGTTTGATTTATTTTTTTGTTGATTTGAGTTACTAAACTTGATAAGACGACCCGATCGATTGTTGGCCAAATGAGACCAATAATTTTAGTTTGTTTAGAAACAAGTTTTTGGGCGGCATAGTTAGGCTCATAATGCATCTTATTCGCTATAGCAATAATTCGTTGTTTCGTTGTATCCTTGACTAAAGAGCTGTTGTTAAGTGCTTTTGATACTGTTGAATAACTAACGCCTGCTACGCGAGCGATATCTTTAATTGTAACACTCATAATTTTCACCTTAATCTCCTGTTTTTACCTTACCACAACTACCTGATCGATTTCACACACATTGAAGCAATCATGCTATCTAAAATAGTAGATTATACACGTCACTAAACTCCTGTTTACCAGGAAAATATTTATTATTTTTGCTAATCTAACGAATCATGGTAATCATGATTTTTTTTGATATTTATAAGGGATATGATTCTTTTAAATAAGGTTTTTGAATGCATTCCAGATCACAAAATAATAATCATAAAGTTAGGTTGTAAGCGCAAACACCTTGTCGTAACAGTCTTTGTAGTGGTAATGAGAAACTGATTATATACGATATGATTCATTTTATCTTGAGTTTTACAGTGAAATCACACAAAACCACCCCTTCATCCCTTGGTATACATAGGGATAAGGGGT
>NZ_BAABDL010000064.1:0-3186 GCF_039539605.1 Amphibacillus indicireducens
AAGTGGACTCGGAATGGATATTGAAGGACTCATTCTAGCGTATAGGTGGGTCTAAAACAGCGTAATAATCAGTCAATACATTGGGATCAGAAAAACAAAATATCATTTACTGCAATACTATTGCGTATACAGTCGGATTAGCAAGAGAGTTTTCTAGTAAATTAAAGGAGTATCCTAATGAAAAACTACAAGAACTTATAAATCTAATAGAAGAAAGTGTACATGATCAGTATTTTTTAATTGATTGCTTAAAAAAAGGAGTAGCTTTTCACTTTGGAAAAATCCCACAACGCATAAGAGAAAGAATAGAGGCTCTCTTTCGAACTGGGGAAATTCGCTTTCTTTTTTGCACATCTACTCTACTTGAAGGAGTTAATCTACCTGCAAAAAACATTTTTATTTTAAGTATGAAAATTGGTATGAGCAATATGGATGACGTTAACTTTTGGAATTTAGCTGGACGAGCTGGTCGGCTGACTAAAGACCTAAGTGGAAATATTTTTTGTGTAAGAATCTTTGATAAAAGAGGCTATTGGAAAAACCCTCAGGAAATTGAATTATTAAAGAAAAGGAAAATTGCAAGTATAGAATCTCCATTAATGAAAAAGAATGATGGGAATTTATATAAAAATATTAATAATTCACTTTCTGGAAGACCATTTACTAATAAACGCTTGTCTGTGGATGAAAAAAAGTCTATACATATGTATGGTAATATTTTACTATACCATGATATAGTGAAAAGTGATTCAATTCTTCGTAATCGTTTTTTAGAAAAGAACAATGATGGGAAAGCTACTTTAGAGAAAGTTGTATCAAAAATTGAAGTTCCAGATTATATTATTGCACAGAGTGCAAATATTTCGGTCAGTATTCAAAATAAAATATATTCCAAATCTATGGATGAATTACCAGTAAAAACTGACTACCAAAGCTGTTTAAATATGCTTAATATATTATTTGACTCCTACGAATGGGGTGTTGAAGAAAAGCAACTATTTAAAAATCGAGAGCATCTAACTTATTTTGCTGTATTAATAAACTCTTGGGTAAACTCTAAACCTTTAAAGTACATTATTTTAAACGCAATAAAATATTATGATGAAAATAATAAAAGGATTTTTATCCAGGCAAATATATCCGAGATATTTAACAGGGATAGTGTTGCACATATTAATATCCTTATTAACACTCTTATTTCTGACATTGAAAATGTCATTCGATTTAAAATTAAAAGTTATGTTAATAATTACATGCTTCTATTGCAAGATAAAGGACAGGTAGTTGAATCCAACTGGTCTGATTTCCTAGAATACGGTACTACTGATAAGTTTATAATAGAAATTCAAAACATTGGATTTCCTCGTCACTTAGCTTCTTTTTTAAAATCAAATCATTCCGATTGTTTTACTTTCGATGATGAAGAAATAATTGAATTTAATGATTACAAATTAAAAAATGAAATTGATAGAGTTAAATATAAAAACGAATTCTATGAACTATCCGAAATACTGGAATGGTCTCTATAATAACTGGTCGATATGGCAACGCACCACTGGTTACTTTCTACTGAATCCTCGATCCAAAAGGTGTGGAGCGACAGATTCCAGAGCAACATAAATAATCTGTTTTCGTTATAAAAGGCGTTACAGTCACCAAAAGTGTGGTTGTAACGCCTTTTCACATGTAACTTCCATTCATTAATTTCTTTTAACTTTGACTAGCTCATTTCCCTTCAATTAAATGAAGTTGACTGTATTTATCTTTTTCTGGACAACACTGATAAAAGCGAACCAAGAAGTTCTATGACAACCTCTATGACAAGTTCTTTATTCTTCATACTCCATTCCCCTCTCAATAATCACTAGGAAACAACATGGTTTGATGTGTCCGATCGTCTACACACCAAACGGTAAGGTTTACTGGTGATTCCCTTACTAGCGGAACAAGCCATTCACGTTTTCTTTCAGGTACTTCTTGTCTGTGGGTGATGTGTTGCTTATTCTGCCTGTTTTCAAGTTCAAAAACCTGTAAGTAATCCATTTCCTTTCCTTGCTCTCGTTCGTAGTCAATTAAGTCCCACAGAAGCTTTTGTATTTCCATGTGTAAAGATTCTGCAATCGCTCTTGTCATATACCTTACATTCTTGTTACTGAACATGCTATTCCCCCTAACTCTCAAGCCAACGTTCTGTTTTTCGTGGTAGCGTTCTTTCTAAGAAATAAATGAGGGACATCTGATGATCTTGCATGAGTCCAATTCTGAAATATTTTTGACCCTCAATTTTCTCAACATCTACAAATTCCAATGCATTCATGTGATCAATTAGTACCTGCATGTCTTCCTCCCTATCAAAATGATAAATACACGAATAGGATGGCAAGCTAAATTCATCTAGTGATTCTCCTTCATTTTCAGCTTCATACCATATTAAAAATTGATTCTTAATTTCCTCTACATATAAAGAAGGCAATTGTTCATCAGCCTCTAAAGCATGAACATCTGCCATCGTTTGAATTTTAATCATTTACTTTCTCCTTTCTTTTTTAGAAACTAAAAAAGACTATTCGTGTTTTTGTCCTTAACACGAACAGCCTTTATGACTCTACACAGCATATTATCTATTTACCCCCTATGGTGAAGTGATTATGATTCCTTTTTATCATCTTGATTGGTTAATATGACCTTTCCATTTTTCATCCATGTTTCAAGAAGTAGTTTGCCATCATGCTCATCAATTACAATCATAAGCAGCCATTCATCTGCATTCTTATCGACAAACATAAACGTTTGAGTAAGAAGCGGATTGGGTAATCGATTCAGGTCTTCCCTGGCAATGATTCCTTCATCAATTTCCTCACGTTCTAACAAAACAGATTCATAGCTTACATCTTCTGTCGGAACAACTTCCCCAAACACATTAAACATACGCTCTTTAAACCAAGTTGCATCGTACAACCAGTGATTAGATGTATCCTTTTTCTTTGAGTGAGACAAATTCATCTTCTCCTATCACAATGTGGTCAAGTAATTCGATGCCCATAATTTTTCCTGCTTCTACAAGTTTTCTAGTAACTTGGATGTCTTCTTGGCTTGGTTCACTGTTACCTGAGGATAGCAATAGGTAAGGCTTCGAAGTCATCTCCACCTTTTCCCCTGCTCCACACCGTGCATGCAACTTTCATC
>NZ_BAABDL010000065.1:0-20451 GCF_039539605.1 Amphibacillus indicireducens
ACGACTCTCTTACTTGTCAAAATTGACGTTCGGACAGCGTGCGTAACCTTTTCAGTTACGAACGTGTCGCACGATGGTTATGTCCTACCATAATGGAAGCGGCATTAGACAGTATAGCAGGTTTAAACACCTCCCTTGGATGTACTAAACTGGCATTCAAACTACCGATATGACAAACATTAATATTAACTGGTTCATTTTTTGTATTTAGTGAAATAACAATAAAGTGCTCACGATCTGCATCTTTTAAAAATTTATTCATCAATTTTCGACCATCCTCTGGTGAACTAATTATTCTTTCCTTGTATAGCAGACTTGATTCTTTAATTAACTTTAAGCTAACAATATCTACTCGTTTGGCTGGGATTCTCTTTGATTTGTCCTCCATTACTTTTAGCAACCCCACTTGTTTATGTTTTTCCAGGTAATTTTTCATCCTTATTCCCTCCCTCGATCGGTATGTAATTATTAAAGCATGATTGTTTCAAGGAAATAATATATATTTAAAGCATTACTTAATGCGCTTGTTAACCAAGTTAGAGGTCAAGGCGAACATGAAAAAAGGGAGACAAATCACCGTCTATGGATGAGTTCGCTCCCTCCCTTGTATTGAAATACCGTGTGACTTTGCTATTCATGTGAATTTAGGTTATACCAATTTTTATATCATTAGAAATAGTAATCTTATTAATTAATAAGTGCAATAATAATTTTCATTGCCCCTCGATAAGTGCTCCTTTACATGCATCTAAAAAATCTATATCACATCCTTAACTATTTGCTAATAACAGTTTTTGACTGCACTTAGTTCATAACACTTTTTAGCTAACAACTGACTCCCTGTATTTCATCAAAATTACACTAATATTGTATAAAACTGCTTTATTTAGAGTTATTTATGTAAGGAATTCTAATGAGTAAATAGACCTGTTATGCTATAATTCTAGTTAGAAGGTAGTCGGAGGGGGATTTACTTGAAAACTAAAATTAACGAAGCGATTAAAGATGTCTTAATGCAGTTTGGCAACAAGTATTTCATTGAGGGAATTGTACATAAGAGCAAAGTAATACAGGACTTAGATGAATATGATGTAGCTTTAATCGAAGCATTTATAGGAAATGAAACGGTAAAGACTAATTTTACGATTAACATCGCAGGAAATATTGTCATCCAGACGAACAAATTGCTCGAGCTTTTTGAAGCCGATGAATATTGGCAGGATTCATACACGAAGTACTCAAAGAAAATTGGTTTAACAGCAGGTGGAAAGTTCATTGATGAATCGACAGATGTCGTGCTTGATTTCCCATACAAAGATACAGTATTAAAAGCAAGTATGAGTAAGGAAGATACGGACAAAGATGATTTACGACCAGATGAACCATTTTTAAATGAAGTCATTGCAAAAGAAGAAATTGATGTTCTACTAGATAAGAAGATTTTAATAAATGCGAAAAAGTATGATGAAGAAGGTGAACATGAGGTTGCTAGTTTCAGTGAAGATGACAATTTAATTATAAAAGGAAATAACTTACTGGCGTTACATACTTTGAAAGAGAAGTATGCAGGGAAAGTGAAATTGATTTATATTGATCCACCTTATAACACAGGTAATGACAGCTTTAAATATAATGATAAATTTAATCGATCAACTTGGTTAACATTTATTAAAAACAGGTTAGAAGTTGCAAAAGACCTACTTAGTAAAGACGGTGCTATTTTCGTTCAATGCGATGATACAGAACAATCTTATTTGAAAATCTTAATGGATGACATCTTTGGAGAAAATAACTTTAAAAACATGATAACGATTAAAGCTAAAATTGCAGGTGTCAGTGGAAGTCATCAAGGGAGATCCCTACAAAATAATTGCGAATACATTCTAATGTACTCCAAGGATGAAGAAGAGTTTTATCTAAAGTCCACACCCCAGATAGAACAAGAATTGATGCAATATATAGAACAACTTAAAAATGACGGTGTAAGTTGGAAGTATGTACAAGTTTTGACTCATCTAGGGGAACGAAAATATCTAGGAGCAATAAAAGATGGTGCAGGAAATCCGATAAAAATGTATGAGCACAGAGAGTCAACTACTATGAACATAAATGAATTAGCAAAAAAGAAATACAATGGTGACTTAAAAAAAGCTTATTATGATAATATTGATAAAATTTTTGATACAACGAACGCCCAATCTTCCATCCGTAAAAGAGTCATGGACTCAATGGAAACGGATACAGATATTACGAGTATTGAGTATGTACCAACGTCTGGAAAAAACAAAGGGAAATTAACTTCTTTATACTACAAAGGACCTAAAAGAAGGTTATTCACATGGCTAAGTGACATAACCTATAAAAATTTAGAAGGTGAGATTGTTCGGAAAGAAAATGCTGGAAATCTGTGGGATGATTTACAGTACAATAACATTAATAAAGAAGGGGAAGTTTCTTTCGCAAATGGGAAAAAACCGGAGATGTTAATAAAACGAATCATTGAACTTTGTACAGAAGAGAATGATTTAGTTCTCGACTTCTTCATGGGTTCAGCAACCACCCAAGCCGTAGCTCACAAAATGAATCGCCGTTACATTGGTATTGAACAGATGGATTACATTAATACAGTATCTGTCCCACGTCTTCAAAAGGTGATTGAAGGTGAGCAAAGTGGGATTTCCAAAGATGTTGAGTGGCAAGGTGGAGGAAGCTTTGTTTATGTTGAATTAATGGAGAAAAATCGGGGTTTCTTAAAGTCTATTCAAAATGCTGAAACACAAACAGAGTTATACGATGTCTTTCAGTTCTTGTTGGAAGAAGCAGAAGTTGACTTCCGTGTAGATTTAGAAGCAGTTAAAGACACTTTAAATGAATTATCATTTAGCGACCAAAAGAAACTGCTCATTAAAATTATCGACAAAAATCAACTGTACTACAACTATTCAGAAATTGACGATGCAAATGTACGTGACCTAATCGAAGACAATGACTACGCATTCAACAAGAGTTTTTACGAAAAAGGTGGTGAATAATTGTGGCAAAGAAAAAGAAACAATTACCATTACCTCTTTACGATGAAGTAAAACAATTAAATGAAAGCTTATTTAACGAGCAATTTGATTGGGAAACACCAGAATACATTACAAATAACATGGTACACACATTCAGGTACTACCAAAATGCCGCTTTACGTTTCTTTCATTACTCACAAGTTGCGGAAGCATTTCGTTTTAGAAATGTGAACCATGTACTATTTAATATGGCGACTGGGAGCGGAAAAACAGACTTAATGGCAGGGCTTATCTTGTACCTCTTCCAAGAACATGGGTATCAAAATTTCCTATTCTTAGTAAATACAAATGGTGTATTAAACAAAACGATTGATAACCTAACAAATATGTCATCAGAGAAATATTTATATACACCGCAAATTGAAATTGACGGAGAACGAATCGAAATTAGGCAAGTAGAGACATTTCCTAAGACGCAGAGTAAAAATACCATTTACTTAAAACTAGCGACTGTTCAACGGGTCGCTTCTGACATTTACACACAAAAGGAAAACGCTATGGGGGCAGAAGACTACGCTAGAGACAAAATGGTCATTTTAGGGGATGAAGCCCATCACTATTCTGCTTCTACCAAATCAGAAAAAGAAACAGAACAGTCGTGGGAAAAAGCTATTTCAACGATCCTTCATGCAAATGAAGAAAATCGTTTACTAGAATTTACGGCTACAATTGACCTGGAGAACAAAAATGTGTACGAAAAATACAAAGATAAAGTGCTGTACCGTTACGCTTTAGACCGCTTCATCCAGGACAAGTACTCTAAAAACGTAAAAAGAATTCAATCGAGTAACACCGATGTGGATAACATGCTGAATGTCATTTTATTAAGTGAATACAGGAGAAGATATGCTTTAGAGGAACATCGTATCTACATGAAACCAGTCATCATGTTTAAATCACAACGAATCGATGCCTCTAACGAAGCACATGAACAATTTAATCGCTTAGTGGAAACATTAACAGTTGAGTCTTTAAAATCCTTTTTAGACAGACAAGCTCAAATAGCTTCTGAAGATGATAGCGAGACACTGGCACTTGCCCATGATTACTACCGTAACCATGAAACGTTGAGTGACGTGGTAAGAGATATTAAACGTGAGTTAGCACCAACAAGAATCATTAATGCTAACGACACGAGTCAATCAGGTATTTTAGAAAAAGGGCATTACGAAGCGTTAAACAGTTTAGAAAGTCCATCGAACCTGTACCGTGTGATTTTCGCCGTTGCTCGACTGACGGAAGGATGGGATGTTTTAAACCTCTTTGACATTGTTCGCTTGAGTGATGATCCAAAGACAAAAGGAACGAAAGCGACAACGATGTCAGAAGCTCAATTAATTGGGCGTGGTGCAAGGTACTACCCTTTCTTATTAGAAGGAGAACGTTCATTTACACGTAGATTCGATGATGACAGTAAAGATAGCTTGATTTTAGAAACGATTCATTACCATACGATTAATGAACCACAGTACTTGAAGAACTTAGTAAGTGCTTTAGATGAAATGAACTTACCTACAGGGGAAGACAAGAAGAATCCGCTACTTGATGTAAAGGTAAAACCTGCTTTTAAACGAACGAACGTGTGGAAGTATGGCAGAATTTACTACAATGAAACAGTCGAAGTGGCTGACAACTACTATGATTCATTAGAAAAGTATGGGGTAGATACAACTAATGACGTAGTGATTCCTTACATTTCCTCTTTACAGGAAGTGGGCTACAAAGACACAAAAGTTCATGAGGACTACTCAAATGCTTACAATGTTGCAGTTTCCTTTGATAGACGTTATTTACAGAAGGTCATGAACCGCTTATGCTTCTATCACTTTTCTAATCTAAAAAGATACATTCCGTTACTTAAATCGAGAGAGGAATTCTTAGAAGAAAGATGGTTAAACATTTACAATCGAACAATCTATGTAACCGTACCACAAACAATGGATGGCGAAGTATTAACTCCGACAGAGAAATTAAATATTCTGGAGCAATATTTTATAGATGTGTCAAAGCAAATTAAAGCAGGTTACAGTAAAGAACGTGGAACAGGTAAATTTATCGGTTATCCTATTAAAGAATACATTGCGAATTACCGCAAACGTGTACCTAACTATGATACGGGTAGAGCATTCATGCAGGATGACCCGCAAACGGTAAAGCGTTACGAATTAAAAGAAGATTTCTTTGTGTATGATTCAGCGATCATTAACTTAACAGAAAAGCAGTTGATTGATCGAATTGCAGAAAGAGTGAAAGAATTAGAAAAAGTCTATTCTGATGTGTATTTAATTCGAATGGATGAAAACATGCATCGTGAGTCAGCAAAGAATAACAAATTGAAACTGCACCAATTTGGGACGGGGCATGATGAAGTACATTTAGCAGGTTTCCAGCCTGATTTTATTCTTTATCTACAAAACACAGACTACTTCATTCAAATTTTTATTGAACCTAAAGGCAGAAACATTGAAGAACAACAGTGGAAAGAAGATTTACTCATGTACATTAATGAACACGAAGCAGAGATTATCTTTGAAGATGAAATGCAAGATGTGAAGATTAAAGGGGTAAAATTCTATACGATGAATGACGGTAGAGGGTCTATTAGACAAATTGGAGAGATTGCACTTGGCAGATTGTTTAAGGGATTGAGTGTAAGAGATTAATTATTCAAGAATACTTTTTCATATCTGTATAAATCATAATCCGCTATTTACTGATTTATAGACTTTGGAAGTAGAAGCCTATAATTAGTAAATAGCGAATCATAATATGGTGTAAACTAAATATAGATTAGCTTCTAATAAATTTTCTACTTTAGTTTTAAAAGGATAAATAGCAAGGGTACTTAGTTTACATAGAATTAGACTGTATATAAGGAAGTGATTAGATGGAGAGGGTAAAAGAGGCCAAAAACGTACTTTCCTGTAAAATAGCAGAATCAAATTTACATTCATTTTTTATAGACTTTGATTTAAATGATGAAGGTACATTAACCCAGATGCTAAACAAGTTTGTCAGATTATTAATGGAAGAAATACCTTCCTTTGCCTTTGGTTATCATCAAAGTACTAATATCCCTCAAGAACAAATACTAAGGTTATTAATAGATGCTGCTAATTCTATATATAAAATTGATGCGTATAATAAAGTAGCTCTTAAGTATGAAGCTGGTGAGGTCATTGATGACGACATTGATGATAAGTATTTAAGAAGGGGCGAATTTGGAGAATTAATTTTGCACTTTGTTTTAAAATACTTTTTTGATACCGTACCATTGGTTGCTAAAGTTTATTTTAAAGACTCTTATGGACACGCTGTACATGGATTCGATTCAGTACATATTCAACCAGAAACAAATACTCTTTGGCTAGGAGAATCAAAATTATACACTGACGGTGAGAGGGGTGTAGATGCATTGATACAGGACTTATTTGATCATTTTAACGCCTCTTATTTTGATAACGAATTTACAATCATTTCGAAAAGAATTAAAGATACAAAAAAGGAACTTAAGCAAGAGATTGATAATCCTGAGTACTGGATTAAATTATTAAATTCTTATACTAAATTATCAGATCAGTTAGATAATATAATTATACCATTCTTTTGTGCATATGAAACTTCTGTTTTTGACCATTTTGATGATGATAAGACTTTCACTTCCAGATACATAGAAGAAACTAATAGATTAAACGAAAGATTTTTAAATAAAAAGAAAACACATCCATGGCATGGGAAATTAAATGTAATTGTTATTTTAATGCCATTGGATAGTAAACGAAAACTTGTGTCTGCCTTACATCACAAGCTTAAAACAATTCAATCCTTAGGAGGTTAATATTGATGAATTGGTCAGATGTTGATATATTTTCACTTGAAGAATTGAACTTTGACAATAGTTTTTCACTGGCTAAATATGTATCCAATTTGTCTCTAAACGGTAAAGGAAAAGAGGCGCAAAAAATAATAGTTAAGATTTTAAGTATTTGGGAGAAAGTTGATTCAACAACACAAAAATTGTGGGTGGATTTAATAGAAAGTGAAGGATTTTATCCGTATCTTTCACAGTTGTTAGAAACACCATCTAATTTAGATACAACCTCTGAAATTAGAAATGCATATCATATTTCCGATTACTTAAAAGATGTTATTTTACATCAAGAACAAAAGTTAATATCTGAAGCTATAAAGAAAGGAAAAAACGTAATTGTCAGTGCCCCAACAAGCTTTGGTAAAAGTCTACTTATACAAGAAATTATAGCTAGCAATAAATACAATAATATTTTAATTATCCAACCGACTTTAGCTCTGTTAAATGAAACTCGAATTAGTTTACGTAAATTTGGTAACGGGTATAATGTAATAGTTAATACATCACAAACTGTTCGTGATAGAAATATTTTTCTCTTAACTGCAGAGCGAGTTTTAGAATTTAAAGACCTTCCTTTTATTGACTACTTTATTTTAGATGAATTTTATAAACTTAGCTCTTCAAGAGATGATGAACGGTCAGACGTACTAAATATTGCTATTAGAAAAATTTTAGAGAATCCGAAAACTAGGTTCTACTTTTTAGGACCTAATATTGATAGTATCCCAGAGGGATTTATAGAAAGATATAATGCTACTTTTTTCAAAACCAATTATTCGTTAGTGGATACTCGAGTAATACCTGTTGAAATAAATTATAAAAATACAGGTGTAAGAAAAAGACAGCAGGAAAGAGAAATTGAATTATTTAAGCTTCTAGTAAAGCTTAATAATGAACAATCCATAGTTTATATATCGTCTCCCGATCGTGCATACAATATAGCTAAGAAGTACTACTCTTTTTTACATAAGAACAAATTAAACCACACTTCACAGTACTTACCAATAAATGAATGGATTGAAGAAAATATTGATAAGAATTGGACATATAATAAACTGATAGAACAGAAAATAGGTGTTCATTCTGGTATAATACCAAAACATTTAACGCATTCTATCATTGACTACTTTAATAAAGGGCACTTAAATGTTTTATTTTGCACATCTACAATTATTGAGGGGGTGAACACTAGTGCAAAAAATGTTATGATATTTGACAATAAAAAGGGCCCTAACAAAATTGACTATTTCGACTACTCAAACATAAAGGGTAGAGCTGGAAGACTATTACAACACTTTGTAGGTAATGTATATCTTTTTCACCCTGTACCACAAAAAGATTCTGTTAATCTTGATATACCTTTTTATGATCAAAAGATAATTACTGATGAAGTACTTATAAATCTACCAAAGGATGAGGTAAAAGACAGGCATGTCAAAAGATATAAAGAACTTAATGACTATAATGAAGACCTATTAAAGATTATTAAAAGTAATTCTGTTTCAGTAAATGGTCAGAAAAAAATAATAAAAGAACTAAGTAATACCTTGAAAACAAATCCAAGCCTTATTTTATGGAGCGGTTTGCCACAATTTAAACAACTTAAATATATACTCAATCTTTGCTGGGATAACTTGCTAAAGCGAACGGAAACAACTCGGCCAATGACTAAGAAGGCACTCCCAGTTGTTGTTTTTAACAATGCTAAAAAAGATTTTAGAGAGATAATTATCAGTGAAATGAGCTACCTAAAGAAGCAGAATCCTAAATGGGATAAACAAAGAATCCTGGATCAAGCAGTATCAAAACATTTCAGAAATAAGAGGCATTGGGTTTCTTACAAAGTACCTAAATGGTTAAATATAATAGATTCTCTACAAAAAGAGATTTGTAAACAACTCGGAATGAATAGTACGGGTGATTATTCTTATTTTGTTTCGTATTTAGAAAATGAGGGGGTAAAACCTGAACTTTCAATTCTTTTAGATATGGGTCTTCCGCATTCGGCAATTAAAAAAATAACGTCATTTATCCCTGATGACTTGCCCGACGACGAATTAATAGACTTTGTTAGAAGTTTAAACATTGCAAATAACGCTTCATTATTGCAATACGAAAAAGAAAAAATAAAAGAATTATAATAGGAAAAGTTTTAAATTAATGTAACCGCTCTACCCCCTATTAATACAACGGTTACATTAATTTTTCAAAAAACCTCATTTACTTATGGTACGGTTCATTTCTATTTATTTTAAACGCCCGATAAACCTGCTCCAACAACACCAGTCTCATCAACTGATGTGGTAAAGTCATTTTTGAAAATGACAAAGAAAAATCACTTCGCTTCATTACCGCTTCACTTAAGCCCAGTGATCCACCAATCACAAAGACGATTTTGCTTTTCCCATGTGTCGCTAGTTGGTCTAGCTGAGTAGCAAGTTGTTCAGAGGAGAGCTGCTTCCCTTCGATTTCTAATGTGATCACATACGTATCTGCTGGAATTTTTGCTAAAATGCGCTCGCCTTCTTTATTCTTTACTGCTTCCATCTCTGCTTCAGATAAGGTTTCAGGTGCTTTCTCATCTGGAACTTCGATCAGCTTCAAGTTGGCGTACGCGCTTAGCCGCTTCGTATATTCATCAATTCCTAGCTTTAAATATTTTTCCTTCAATTTACCGACGCTAATAATTGTAATATTCATATGAACCCCCATCGTTCATCATTTTCCACTTAAACTTGATCTACTCTTATTGTAACGTTAAAACGAATTAATTGCAGATCATTATCCTGTTTTTAATCATATTTCATTGGTGAAGAGGGAATAGGACAGATTGAAAGGACAATTGGATTTTTGATAAGGGAGGATGTTATTGTGAAATATGTCATTATTGGTGGGGTTGCTGCTGGAATGAGTGCGGCGATGGAGATTTATCGAACAGATGATTCAGCAGAGATCACGGTGCTTGAGCGTGGTGAGGATTATTCATACGGGCAGTGTGGTTTGCCGTATGTTGTTAACGAGGTCATTCCGTCAATCGATGATGTGATCTCGCGAACTGCTGAGGAGTTTAGAGAAAAATATCAGATCGATACGAAAACAAATACGACTGTGACTGGTGTCGATAGTGATAAGCAAATTGTAACAGCGATCAATACAGAGACAAATCAAACGTTTAACGTTGAGTATGATCGCTTATTAATTGCAACGGGTTCTGATCCAGTGAAGCCTGACTGGGATGGGATTGACTTAGCTGGGATTCATTCGTTAAAAACGATGACTGATACAAATGCATTAATGGCTGACTTAACAACTGACGTTAAGCAAGTAAGCATTATTGGTGGTGGTTATATCGGATTAGAGATGGCTGAGGCTTTTCACACTCGTGGACTTGATGTCAGGCTGATTCAACGCGAAGATCAATTAGCCGAAATATTTGATCCTGATATGGCCGAACATATTCAAACAGAAGCTGAAAAGCAGGGGATTGACGTTGTTTTATCAGAAACGGTGGAGAGTTTTTCAGGAAGTGGTCGGGTCAATCGGGTGGTGACTGATAAAAATGAGTATGAGACGGATCTTGTCTTGCTTGCGATTGGGGTCAGTCCGAATACGGGATTCCTGAAGGATTTGGGTTTGCATATGCTTGGGAATGGGGCGATTATTGTCAATCCATATATGGAGACGTCAATTGCGAACATTTATGCTGCGGGTGATTGTGCGTCACATTATCATCGGATTAAGCGTGTGGATGATTATGTTCCGCTGGGGACAACTTCGAATAAGCAGGGGCGGATTGCTGGGGCAAATATGGCTGGTAATCGAATGGCGTTTAATGGGGTTGTTGGGACGTCGATTGTGAAGTTTTTTGATTTAACGCTTGGGCGTGCAGGGTTGTCGGAGAAGGAGGCGCAGGTGCTTAATCTGCCATATCATGTTCTAGTGAGTGAGGCTCGGTCGCATGCTAGTTATTATCCTGATCATGAAACGTTACAGTTGAAAATGGTCTATCATACGAAGACGAATGTGGTTCTTGGTGGACAGGTAATTGGGAAAAAGGGAGTCGATAAGCGGATTGATGTGTTGGCGACTGCTTTGTATGGTAATTTAACGCTCACTCAGTTGCTTGATCTCGATTTAAGTTATGCACCGCCTTATAACGGGGTTTGGGATCCGCTTCAGCAACTTGCAAGAAAGTCGGGTTTGGCTTAAATTTGGTTTACTTTCCACCTTGAGGATGATTTTTGTCTCCACCAAATGGCTGAATAAAAATCCACCAGGAGTCTGTTTTTATTTTCCATCTACTCCGTTATGATTGAATTATCAAAGCCGTAAAGGATGAGGCATATGAAACGTCTAAAGAGAAAGCTTAATCAGATGAAAGAAATCATGCAATTTCGGATGAGTCGCCGTGTCAATAATCACTATGTAATCGAACGTCGCTTAGCTAGTTTTTATCACGACCGTCAAGTTCAGAGAATTAGACAGATTTATTAATTCGTGGGATTTAAATTGTTTGTGATTTTTACTATAGAGCGTAAAGATGATCTGGAAAATGTCAGATCATCTTTTTAATTCATTCGTCTTCGAGCTCAATCCAGTATCGGTTTAGGGTATTGTTTTGTTGATCGATAAAATCGTTGTCTTTTTGGCCACCATTGTTTAGGATGACTTTTTTGGATGCGATGTTTGTTGGATAGCAAACTAATAAAGCTTTTCCGATCTTGAGTTCTTTTGCTTTTAGTAAGGCTAATAAAAGCATTTTAGTACCATAGCCTTGTTTTCTTCTCGTTGGTCTGATCCCATATCCAATGTGACCACCTGAATTAAATAATTGTTCCGTTAAAGAATGACGAATATTTACGACACCAATGATTTTATTGTGATCAACTAACCAAAATGTACTGTTTTTAGCAATCCAAGATCCTTGAGGCTCAATGCCCTTTTCGCAATCCGATAAATAATTCAACATCGCATCAAAGTCAGCCGGGTCTTTTTCGATGACAAAGGGAATCATCTTTTCTCCACTATTCTTCCATTCTTGATAAAATTCAATATATTCATTTTTTAAGTCTACAGTAGGTTTTTCTAATCTCATAATTAAGTACTCTCTTCCTTTTTAGATTCAATTAAGTACATTCTCATAGCTTACATTATACCTTCATTCATTTAAATGAATTTCATAATACAAAAATCTAATTAAAAACACGAATAATTACAAAATATAGTTAAATATCATACATAAATAAAAAATTCTAATCAAGTGATTAGAACGGCAGGCGGCGACTCCTTGAAAATAAAGGGCGATTTTCTGCGTGCGATGCATCGCTGTCGAAGCCTTCCTTGTCCAGCGGGAAAAATCGTGTCCGAAGATCCAGTGAGACAATTAAGGAATGTTAGACTAAGAACGCCACGTCCATGTGGCGACGTCTAACTGACCCACATCCTGTGCGCCCGAGGCCGATCCCGCGGAAAGCGTCCGCCTAGAGTGAAAATCACCGCAACACCTGTAACTCAATTGTTCGTGTTTTATAGCCAATTAAGTAATTTTGAAATTGACTCATCTAGACAGAAAGAGAAAAATTCGATAATTAGTGAAACTGCTAAAAAACTAGAGCCTTTAGTCAGCTCTAGTTCTTGTTTTAAAGTATTTAGTTTTTAACTCTTATTGCTTGTTAATTAAATCAACAAAGGCATCGACAAATGACTGGAGGAATTGGACTGTTTGTTCATTATTAATATTGCCACTATCATCAACTAAATCTTGAGAATTAGCTAAATACACCTCTGGTTGCTGAACGACAGGCATATTTAAAAACGTTAATGATTGACGTAGGTGGTGATTCGCCCCGAAACCACTTAAATTACTGATCGATTGACTGATTATAGCTGCTGGCTTCGCATTCCAAACACTTTCACCATAAGGACGAGAGCCAACATCTAGTGCATTTTTTAGCACCCCCGGAACTGACCGGTTATATTCGGGTGTGACGAATAACACAGCATCAACACCACTCACCGTCTCGCGGAATGATACATACTCTTCCGGTGAGTTGCCGTCATACTCCTCATTGTAAAGTGGTAAGTTTCCAATCTCAATAAATTCCGCTTCATAACCTTCTGGAAATAACTTCGCAACATTATTGGCAATCTTACGCGAAAATGATTCTTTTCTTAAACTACCAACTACAACACCAATTTTTGTCATCCTTAATCAGCCCTTTTCATTTTTTTGTTTTAAAAAAATGCTCGAAAACTATTTTTAAAACAGATAAAATTAATATTCCCATTCAAGCGAGATTAAAACATTTAGGTTATTAATTTTAAAAGATTCTGATAATTTTTAAAATAAAGCTTGCTTTTTATTTTTTGCTCGCCTATAATAAAAAAACAAGTTCACAAATTATTCAAACTTTAAAAGCATTGATTAGGGAAAGTAAGTGTTTAGCGTTTTTCTAAAAGAGAGCTTCGGTAGCTGAAAAGAAGCAAAAATGCGAATGCTGAAAATGGCCTAGGAGCTGCGTGCTGAACGTACAGATTATGTATAAGTAAGTGACGCCCGAGATTTGGTACTCGTTATCAATACCAAAGTATAAATGCCTATTGGCGGAGTACTTATTGAGACTATTTGTGTAAGCAAATAGTAAACTAAGGTGGTACCGTGTTGATTGCCCATTCAACGCCCTTATTGTTCTTAACCGAGCAATAAGGGCGTTTTTTAATCTTTTAAATTTGAGAGGAGATTTTACAATGAGTAATTTATTAGTTTTTCAATCTGATTTTGGTTTATTTGATGGGGCTGTGAGTGCAATGTACGGCGTAGCAAAATCAGTCAGTCTTGATTTACAATTATATGATGTCACGCATGAGATTCCGACTTATAATATATTTGAAGCTTCTTATCGTTTATATCAGACGACGCCATACTGGCCAGAGGGTACCGTGTTTGTTTCTGTCGTTGATCCAGGGGTTGGTTCAAATCGACTAAGTATTGTCGCAAAAACAAACGACAATCAGTATATTGTCACACCCGACAATGGCACTCTAACTCATTTAGCGCAATCAGTTGGGATTAGTGAAGTTCGAGAAATTGACGAGAAGGTGAATCGATTAGCGCGTTCTTATGAATCGTATACGTTTCACGGACGTGACGTCTATGCTTATACCGGCGCACGACTCGCTTCAAATACGATTACATTTGAAGAAGTTGGTCCAAAGCTCGACGTTGAAAAAATCATTACACTTGAAACACCTCAAGTCAAAGTTGATGATCGCGTCATTAATGGAAATATTGATATTTTAGATATCCGCTTCGGAAATCTATGGACAAATATTAATAAAGACTTTTTTGAGCAAGAAGGGATTAAGTATGGTGATACGTTAGAAGTGACGATCTATGATCAGAATCGCCAAATTTACAAAAACGTCATGTCTTTTGGTAAGTCATTTGCGGATACTCGAGTTGGTGAGCCTTTACTCTTCATCAATTCACTTGAAAAAATCGGTGTTGCTTTAAATCAGGGTTCATTTGCCGATGCCTATCATATCAAGACAGGTTTACATTCAAAAATTCAAATCCGTAAAGCTGCAAAAATTGTTTATAGTTAATTAAATTTATTATAATAAAAGGAGATGTTTTACATGTTTAAAAATTTATCAATTAAGACGATTGTTGCAATTGGGATTGGTTCTGCTGTCTATTTTGTTTTAGGTCGATTTGTTACGATTCCAACAGGTGTGCCCAACACAAACGTTGATACGGCGATTGCGTTCTTAGCGTTTATTGCAGTTCTGTTTGGTCCAATTGCAGGTGGACTTGTTGGGTTAATTGGTCACGCACTTAAGGACGCATTGATGTTTGGTTCTGTCTGGTGGAGCTGGGTGCTTGTTTCATTATTGGTCGGTTTCCTAATCGGTCTTGCCGCACATCGAATTAAACTTGAAGATGGCCAATTTGGTAAGAAGGAACTGATTTCATTTAACTTAATTCAGGTCGTTGTCCAAATCATTGGTTGGGGAGTTGCAGCACCCGTGCTCGATATTTTGATTTACGCTGAGCCTGCTAATAAAGTATTTACTCAGGGACTTGTCGCTGCACTATTAAATATTATTTCAGTTGGTGTCTTCACATCGATTTTATTGTTCTCTTATTCAAAAACGCAAAGCCTTGGCAACAGCTTAACTAAGGAAGATTAGTAAATAACAGTAGAAAAGTTTTTCAAAAAGAAGGTGTGCACGATGGTAAATCCAATGATTCAGTTTGAGCAATTTTCTTTTAAATATCATAGTCAAGTCGAGCCAACCTTAAATGAGATTAATTTATCGATCAATCACGGTGAAAAAATTTTAATCTTAGGACCTTCTGGTTCAGGGAAAAGTACACTAGCCCATTGTTTAAATGGGCTTGTCCCTTTTTCCTATCCTGGTGAAATGACTGGATCTTTAACGATTAAAGGTGAACAGACAAAAGATTTAGACATTTTTTCTTTGTCAAAAATTGTTGGTACCGTGTTGCAGGATACGGACGGACAATTTATCGGTCTATCGGTTGGTGAGGATCTTGCATTTGGTTTAGAAAATGAAAATGTCGCTCAAGAATCAATGAAAAAAATTGTCGCTGATACGGCTAAACTAGTCAACGTCGAATCACATATTGATCATTCCATTCATGAATTGTCTGGTGGTTTGAAACAACGTGTTTCACTTGGTGGTGTGTTAGTCGAGCAAGATCTTGATATTCTATTATTTGATGAACCGTTAGCAAATTTAGATCCTGCTACAGGTCGTTATGCGATGGAGTTAATCGATCAAATTCACCAAGCGCATCATAAAACGGTGATCGTGATCGAACACCGCTTAGAGGATGCACTTCAACTTCAGTTTGACAGAGTGATTGTAATTGATGATGGGAGAATTGTGACGGATACGACGCCAAATCAATTGCTCGCTTCAGAAACGCTTGATCACGTTCATATTCGCGAGCCTCTCTACACGAAGGCGCTAAAATATAGCGGTGCTGTCATTGACTCAAAACATCAACCTCAGCAGATCGATCAGCTCATTTTATCTGAGTCAGATATTAAGCGTTTAACAAACTGGCAAAGTCATTATCGAAAACCTTTTACAACACCTCCTTCAGATCAATTGCTCCAGCTAGAACACGTTAATTTTAGTTATGAATCACGGTCTGTTTTGTCCGATATTTCTTTGACGATTAATCGTGGTGAGATGATTAGTTTAGTCGGTAAAAATGGTGCTGGAAAGTCAACATTAGCTAAAGTCATTTGTGGCTTTGAAAAGCAACAACAAGGATCAATTAAGTTCGCAGGTCAACCACTTGATCGTGAGTCCATTTTTGAGCGAGCCAATCGAATTGGGTTTGTCTTGCAGAATCCAAATCAAATGATTTCAAAGCATTTAATTTTTGATGAGGTTGCATTAGGTTTACGACTTAGACAGATACCTGAGGATGAAGTGAAAGAGAAGGTTTTTGATGCGCTTCGCGTTTGTGGTCTCTATCCATTTCGAAACTGGCCAATATCCGCTTTAAGTTATGGCCAGAAAAAACGTTTAACAGTTGCTTCAATTCTTGTTTTGGAGCCGGAATTAATTATTTTAGATGAACCAACCGCTGGTCAAGATCTGAAGCATTACACAGAAATTATGGATTTTTTAGAACAATTAAATCAACTCGGTGTAACCATTATTTTGATTACGCACGACATGCACTTAATGCTCGAGTACACTTCGCGAGCCCTAGTTCTAGCTGATGGACAATTAATAGCTGATCAAAGTCCTGTCGATGTGCTAACAAATGACCAGTTAATCGAGCGTGCACATTTAAAACGGACATCGTTATTTGATCTCGCGGTAAAAGCAGGGATTGAGCAACCAACACAATTTATCGATCATTTTATTTCACATGATCGGCAGGTTCGAAAAACATGGCAGTAAAAATGTTAGGTTACTTTGAACGTTCATCGGTGATTCATCAGTTATCTGGTGTGACAAAGTTAATCATTTTTTTGCTTTGGTCAACCGCAGCAATGTTAACTTACGATACGCGGATTTTATTGGTTTTATTAATTTTTAGTTTTGTCATCTTTAAATTATCCAAAGTGCGATTAAGAGAGATTAGACTAGTACTGGCACTCATTTTATTCTTTCTGCTCTTAAATAATCTTGCGATCTATCTTTTTTCACCGCAAGAAGGCGTACAGATTTACGGCAGTTCGACTGAGCTCTTCACAATCTATGGGCGCTATAATATTACAGCTGAGCAATTATTTTATCACTTTAATGTGACGTTAAAATACATTGTTGTTACACCTGCTGCTTTATTGTTTATTATTACAACACACCCAAGTGAGTTTGCGGCTTCGCTGAATAAAATTGGTGTGCATTATAAAATTAGTATTGCTGTTTCGCTAGCCTTACGTTATTTACCCGATATCCAGCGCGACTTCCGGACAATCAGCCAAGTTCAACAAGCGCGTGGTGTTGATTTTTCAAAAAATGAAAAGTTAATCAAGCGTTTGAAAAATGTGAGTTCCATTATTATGCCACTCATCTTTTCAAGTTTAGATCGGATCGAGACGATCAGTCAGGCAATGGAATTAAGAAGTTTTGGAAAGCATAACAAACGTACATGGTATCGAGCCCAACCACTAACGAAAACCGATTGGTTAACTTTAGTCGTTAGTACACTTTTATTTATCATTGCGATTGTAATCACTTTTTATGATGGTTCACGTTTTTATAATCCGTTTTAATTAACAATCAGTGGGTATAACATAAATATGCTTGGAAATCGTTGATTAACTATTTCCCGGGAAATATCGACAAGAAATATTATTAGGGAGGACAAATTTGTGGAGAAGGTTATTTTTATTGAGACAGGTGTCGGTGTAGACACACACGGTCAAGATGTTACAAAAGCGGCAAGGCGTGCTGTTCAAAATGCGATTCATGCCAATTCAATGCCTGGGATTAAAGACTATCTACCTGGTCAGTCATTAGATGGGATGAAAGTAAATATTGTTTTAGCAATTCCAGCTGATCAAGATTTGCTTGACCTTGACGTTATAAAAGCAGAAATTCCTTATGGTGAGGTTACTGTAGAAGTTGTTGATGGTGGACTTGCCACAACAAGCGGGATTATCTTACCTGAACAAAATGATAAAAATGATCTCATGTATATTGTCATTGCGGCTGTACAGGTTGGATATTAATTTTCCAACTAATAAATAGACTCCCTAATTGATCGTACCTTTTGATACAACATCAATAGGGAGTTATTATTATCTTCGGAATAAAAGTTATCCTTATTCTCTTTCAATATTCGTTAATTTGAAGTTATTTCCGTCCTTAACGACGGTATACTTCCAGTTATAATCCCTTGATTCCTGATCTCCACTTTCAAAGTTGATTTTAATTGTTTCATCAGTGTATGCAAACCATTGATCACCATCTTGCTCAATATCAATGACTTCCCTATAAATTACTTCTTGTGTTGTTCCTGCTTCCACTAAACGTTCAACCAAGCCAATTTGCATATCCTCAAGTAAGCTCCCACTTTTAATATACGGTTCGACGAGAGAGTAGTCACCAGCATTAATCGCCTCGACCATATAGTCAATATAATTAACAGTTACACTTGCAATTAATTCATTTTCATCTTGACTACTTTCAACTCTTTCTTTTACTGTACCTAGTTGAATTGAATCACCACTATAGTCAAGCGACCGGTAATTGGATCTCTCATCATCATAGCGATAATCATTTGTTCTATATAGCACGTTCCATTGATCATTTTGATAGGCAAAATGATATTGGTAATAGTCCGCATCATAATAAGGATCTTTTAAATAATCGCTATACCATTGATATTCCTCCGCAGCTTCTTCAATAACATTTACTATAACATTGTAAAAACCAGTGTCTTCATCATAATAAACGTGTAAAAAGTCATCTGAAATTCCAAAACTCGTGAGATCTTGAAAGTAGATCAACTCCTCATTGTTAATAGAGTGATGGAGGTCGTCAATTGTATATTCAAGGTCACTATAAAAATCACTCTCCAAGAAACTAAGCTGGCTTAGGTCATTTTTTCTATATGCACTAAATAATTGATCATAAAACGACGTTAAGTTACCTAACAAGTCATCGATCATAATCTCACTAAGTTGATAATGAAAATAATTATCTTGAGCATCATGCAATACATCCGTTTCCCCTGTAGATAGTTCTCCCCACGGAAAGGTCGTAATTATTTCTACCTTATAATCCAACTCTGGATCAATCGGGCCGATAGAAGATTCTCCAATTATTATCTCTTCGTCAGTTTCATTGCCATTTAATAAGACTTTACTGTTGTTTAAGGTAACACCTTCTGGAACCCAGATTGTTGCTACATCAAAATAAAAATCCAATTCCCTTGGCGAATAGCTGAGGTATAGATATTCACTTAATTCTAAACTAACGTACTCATTTTCATATGTAGCAGAAAAATTATGTTCACCGTACACAAAAGGGCCAATCTTTTTTATCACATCATTTGATTCTATCGTGATACCCTGTTGACCCATATGACTGATTTGAGTGTTATTTAGATTCGTCCGAACCGAGATATAGTAAGGTTCTGCAATGATTTTAAATCGCCTAAATCCCAGAAAATAACTCGTTTGTTTTAAATTTAAGATATCATGTGTAGAAGAGGTTCTTTTATCCACTTGTAAGTTAAAGTGGGTGAGTAGCTCTTCTAATAAATCCCCATCATTTATTGTTTTCAACAACACTTGAGCGTTTTCTTCACCAATTGCTTGATTTCCATTATTAAATTCAATCATTTCAGCAATCTTTAGATAATCACCCTCAACAATTGCTGTTTGTAATTGTTTTGTTAGCCGATCCGCTGACCAGAGATAACTTAATGTAAAATAGCTAATTATCAATATAATACCAATAGATACCAATACACTGAATCGTATTCTCTGTTTCAAAGGGCGTTCTTTGAATGTTAGTCTTTTTCTCTGGCTAACTGTACGATCAGGTTGTTTGTTTGCTACTTTAACCACGGTTTTATCGAATTGCTGCCCACAATTTCGGCAAAACTTCGCGTTTTCCTTTATCTCTTTGCCACACTGATTACAAAATTTCATCTTAAGCGATCCTCCCTTGTTAGATTCTTTCATTTACGCCATTATTATAATCAGCTATGAAGAGTAAAAATTCTTCGTGATAAATATCGAAAAAACGACCCCTTAATATTACATTAATGTTATAATATAACTAACAATGGTGTTATTATATTAATATTTAAGGGGGATTTATCACGTGGCTACAAGAAAAGAACAGAGAATGAATGAAAAAAGGATAAATTATTTTTTCGAGTTCACCAAAATCAGCAAGCATTTCTTTAAAGACATGAATGAAAGGTTAAAAAAGTAGAAGATCCAAGAGATTCTAGCTATATCACCTATGGGAGTGAGCTCATCTTATTTATGGTGATCA
>NZ_BAABDL010000066.1:0-1445 GCF_039539605.1 Amphibacillus indicireducens
TTGTATTTGTTTGATCACTTATACAATATCAAAGATCGGGCTCCTTTTCACTTAATTAGTGAAAGATTGATTGTGTATTTTTAATTGATTTAACGCAGTTTCTTAGTGGCTTATGGTCGGGCTGTGAATAATCTAGGCTTAACATTATTCAATAACTAATTCTACTATATCTTTAAAAACCTCGATTTGAATTGTTCATAGGCTACTAGCACTTCCTTTTCTATCCAAAAAATTGACCCAAAGCGTAGTTCAATCTACCATTGGGTCATTCTTGTGTTTACTATTTATCATTAAGTTTTTCTGGCTCTTCGCCATTTTCTGTGTAACTCGCACATTCCAGCCTTTTCGTAGGCTAGTATTTTGCCTTCTTCACCTAACTACCATTCAGACGATAGAGCGGGAGGGTCAAGCGGTTTGGGCTTGACGCTCACGCGGCATCATCTACAATATGCAAAGGTGAAGAAGAGATCGATTCGTGCTGTTTAGAGCACTCTAATTTTACGCGTATTCGAAAGTTCTCCATGTTACGGAAACCATAGGAAATGCGTTTTCTATTCTTAATCTTATGATTAGTTCCTTCTGTTCTAGCATTTGTATAGGGTTGTTCGAAATAGTTTAAAATATACGCTTTCCATGTATCTAACGTCTTACAAACGTCATGAAAGGATGAAAATGGACTCTTTCTAGCTTCACCAATCCATTGTTCTAGAAAGTCACTCGCAGCTTTTCTATTTGGCTGTTCATAAAAATCATAGAACTATTCTTTCAGATAATAGGCATAAGCTAGATCCTTAGATTGCAGGTGGTACTTATCTAACTTCTCAAACTGTTTGTCCGTTAATCGAAAGCGGCGTTTAAGCAAGCAGAAGAACGAAATCGCTCCGCAATGGCAAAACCTTCCTCTAATGAATACAAAAAAATGAAAAAGTATGCTCTATTTATGGTAATGTTTTAATCGCCAAACCAAAACAAATACTAATAGAAGAAAGGCATACTTTTTCTAATGACGATTATATCACGCATAACCCTCAAAATACATCACCCTATTTTTAACAATAGCCGTGCTCCACCTATCTATTTGTTTTGATTAAGGAAAACTAATCTACTAATCAAACATCGGAGGTTATTATTATGGAGCGTTACGACGAAAAAATTGAATTATATTTTGATTTGAAGGATTCCCCAGAGTCCACAAGAGAAGCATACCGACGAAGAATGAAGACATTTTTGGCATATATGCAAAAGCATAATCGACCAATAGATGACATAGATGAAGAAGATATCCAACAATTTATTCTTCACCTAAAAAAGGAACGTAGTCTTTCCGCAGGAACGATCAATCCTAGATTATTCACAGCCCGACCATAAGCCGCTAAGAAACTGCGTTAAATCAATTAAAAATACACAATCGATCTTTCACTAATTAAGTGAAAAGGAGCCCGATC
>NZ_BAABDL010000067.1:0-63254 GCF_039539605.1 Amphibacillus indicireducens
AAGTTTTTTTGTGTTAAAAGGCTATATATCAATAAAAACGAAGGTTTTTACTATAAAACTTTAGACAATACGTAAATTTAAGTAGGAGAGAAAAAATGAGTAAATCAATCATTGAGCGACCAATTTATCAAATCATCAATTATATTTATGCTTTTTTCATGACAAATTTATATTTCTTATTATTAATCAGTCCATTCATCATGGTTTATTATTTAGCAGAATTCACTGTTCAAAATATATTACTCTATTATGTTACCTTAATCCCATTTGGACCAGCATTTGCAGCATTGTTAAAAACGATGGATAAATTGATTAGTGATAAAGCCATTCGTCCAACCGCTGATTTTTGGCAGTTTTTTGTGCAAAATTTTAAAGTGTCGATTAAATATTGGTTGATTCAGTGGACGATTTTAGTCATTTTAATCATTGATATTTACTATGCCAATTTAAATATACCTTCATTATCAATTGTTTTTCTGATTTTTATTTTATTTTTCTTACTGTTAATGTTATACACCTTCCCGATTTTAACGCGTTTTGAGGTAAAGATGAAAAACTTGTTCGTTGTTTCGATCTACTCGATGTTTCGTTATTTAAAAGTAACCTTACTAAATGCAACGACATTGATTGCTTTTGGAATTATTTATTATGCTGTTCCAGGAATTACGGTACTGTTTTTTATGAGCTTAATCTGTTTCTTTATCATGTATAATCTACAGTCAGTTTTTAAGCTGTTAGAAGCTCAATTTTTAAATCAAGAAAAATAAAGAGGTGCTAAAATGAACCGTTTATCTAGAAAAGTTAAAATAATTTTTGCCCTTAGTTTGACCATAGTATTAGCCATTCTAATTTGGCAGTTTCCATTTGAAGAAAGTGAAGGGGAAGCCGAACATCGTTTTATCGATCAAGAAAAACAAGTCGATAAAATTACGATTCAAAGCGAACAAAGTTTTACAATTGAAAAAGAAGGCCAAGATTGGCGTGTTGTTGATCGATTAGAAACGACAAATCACCAAGCGGTTGAACAAGGACTCGAACGGTTGAAGCAATGGAGTGGTGAGCAGGTTGATGTGAAACGAAAAGATGTCGGTTTAGATGTGCCATTCTTGAGTCTTCGAGTTGATTACGATGATGCTACAGAGAGCCGACTTATGATCGGTCAACTCGATGCAAGTGGAGAGAATTTTTACATCGAGGATCGTCAACAAGAAGCGATTTATTTAGTTGAGCGTTCATTAATTGAAGCTTTCCCGTTTTACGTTCAAGCCTTTCTTGATACGTCATTGCTACCTTGGTCAGCAAGTGAAGTTGAGACGATTTTGATTGATAATGGGACAGAAATGATTCATTTAACAAAAAATAACCCTTACCCAGAAGAAGAAACTCGGGCAAATTTAACAGGGTGGTTAATTGAAGCACCTTATCAACATTATCATCATACGACTTATTCAATTATGGAGAAGCTTCTACAAAGTGTTCAGTCATTTCAAATGTTGGAGTTAATTGATGATAATGTATCTGATTGGTCAGCTTATGGTTTAGAGTCGAGTCAATTTACGATTGAGTTGATTACTGCGAATGATCATATCAAGTTTTTAATTGGTGCACCAGCATCAGGGCAAAGTTATTTTGCTCGAATCGAAGGAGAAAATCAAGTTTTCACCTTATCAAATCAATTATTAGAGGCATTTAGTTATCAAGCTAAAAATTATCATGATGGTTATGTCAAATTATTAGCGCTTGATGTTATGAATCAGTTGAGTATAAAATCTGATCAGTTAACGGTAGATATTGAGATCGACCAGATTGATCAAGAGCTGACTGAATTCAAAGTCGATGGTCAATTACTTGATGAATCAGAGTGGCGTGACGCATATAAGTTGCTTGCAGGCTTACGTACATCAGGTGTTGCGATTGATAAGCCAGCTCAAGAAGCAGATGTTGTGATTACGTCGACGATTGTTCATGATCAAGGCGAAAAAGAAGTCACACTAGAGTTTGTCGATTATAGTGATGAATATTATGCGGTTTATCTTGATCAAGTGAGTGATTTTTTAGTTGAGAAAATAGCTGTTGAAGAAGCGCTTGCTGAGATTGAGGCTGTGTTGAACTAGTTTTAAAAGTAGGCATGGAAAGTTAACTCCATTTCTGTGCTTTTTTTTATTGTCATAATCTGAGGTTGTTGAGTGATTTGATCTCATTTTAATCACTTGATTTTCCCCTAATTACAGAAGGTCTCCTTTTGAATGGTTTTTATGTCTTGATATGACTGTTTTAATTGAAAGCGGTTACTTATATAATTAAATTAACTTAAGAAAGTAAGTATGAAATCCAGATCACAAGAGGGAGAGAGAAAAAATGAGCGGTAATTTATCACCAGTTACTCCACAGACAAGTACACCTACAGCACCGATGATTGGCCAAACTGGTAAAAAGGGGAATCGATCAGATTATTCACCAGGGAAAAAGAATTTTTGGCAGAAAATAACCAAACAAAAAGCACTATTATTGATGTCTTTACCTTTCGTTATCTGGCTAATTGTCTTCCGTTATATTCCTGTTCTAGGGTGGACGATGGCATTTCAAGATTACAAACCACAAAACTCTTTTTTCGAGCAAACGTGGGTTGGCTTAAAACACTTTAGAGATTTATTTAATGAACCAACTTTTTATCGCGCGTTAGAAAATACGTTGGGTATGGGGATTTTAGGAATTTTATTTGGAACAACTGCAGCAATTTTGTTTGCTTTATTGTTAAATGAAATGCGGTTAGTTCGGTTTAAAAAATTAACCCAAACCATTTCTTATTTACCCCACTTTGTATCATGGGTAATCGTTGCGAATATAGTCATTACAATGCTGTCAATTAGCGGACCAATTAATAATCTTTTAATGTCAATCGGTTTAATTGATAATCCAATCAATTTTATGGCGAAGCCAAACATGTTTTGGGGTGTTGTAACGGCTGCAGAAGTTTGGAAATCAACGGGTTGGAATGCGATTATTTATTTTGCGGCGATGGCGGGCGTTGATCCGCAACTTTATGAGGCAGCTAAAGTGGATGGCGCTTCAAGATGGCGTCAAATGTGGCATATTACTTTGCCTAGTATCCGTCCAGTCATTATCGTGCTATTAATCTTAAATATTGGTAACTTGATCAATATCGGCTTTGAGAAACAAATGCTTCTTGGAAATAATATTGTGATGGAACGGGCGTTAGTAATCGATCTTTATGCACTGAATTATGGGATTGGGATGTTCCGCTACTCATTTGGTACCGCGATAGGGATCTTTAAATCAGTCATTAGTGTCGTATTAATCTTAATTGCTAATACGTTTGCCCGAAAGATCGGCGAAGGTCGCGTATTTTAAGTTACATTTGATGAATGATTGGAGAGATTGTAGAAATGAGGCGAGATGATGAAAAAACGAAAAATTACTTTATTTGATGTTTTATTATTCGTATTGATGGTCGGTGTAATCGTTATTACACTTTATCCGTTTTTAAATATACTTGCGATTTCGTTGAATGATGCAACAGATACCGCGCGTGGTGGTCTGCATATTTTCCCTAGACAGTTTACTTGGGCAAACTATCAAGAAATTTTTGGTGGGACAGCAAATCTTGGGGCTGCCTTTGGGATGTCAGTACTAAGAACGATTGTTGGAACATTGACTGGTATTATTGCTAGTACAATGCTAGCTTACACACTGAGTAGAAGAGATTACATCTTAAATGCACCAATTAGCTTTATTCTTGTTCTGACTATGTTTATTAGTGGGGGACTAATCCCTGAATATATGTTAATTCGCGAACTCGGTCTAATGAATAATTTCCTTGTCTATATTTTGCCGATGTTACTTAATGCATTTAATGTAATTGTGATTCGCTCATTTATGGATGGTATTCCGATTGCTTTAACTGAATCAGCAAAAATCGATGGAGCAAATGATTTTACGATCTTTTGGAAAATTATTATCCCATTGAGTCTCCCTGTTATTGCAACGATCTCACTTTTTTTAGCTGTTGGACAGTGGAATAGTTGGTTCGATACGTATTTATACGCACGTGGGAATGCAAATTTATCGACATTACAGTTTGAACTGATGAAGATTCTTGATAATACCAATATTCAATCGGGTGATGTGACCTCTGCTAATGCTGAAATCATTGCGAGAAAGACAAACCCGCAGTCGATTCAAATGGCAATTACAATTATTGCGACAGTACCCATTTTAGTTGTTTATCCATTCTTGCAACGTTATTTTGTAACAGGATTAACGTTAGGTGCAGTTAAATCATGATATTAATGAAAATTAATATAAATATTTTTTAAAAAATGGAGGGTAAAATTATGAAGAAACGCTTATCAGTTTTGTGGTTATTAATCATTGCTGGAATCTTAATATTTACGGCTTGTAGTAATGGTAGTGACTCTGTAGACGGTGAAAAAGACACAGATGAACCAGGTACGTCAGAGGATAATTCAAAAGACATACCAGCCGAACCTGTGACACTTACCTTTTATAATGAGGATGGTGAAGAGAAGCCATTTGATGATCCGGTTGCCCAAAAAATTACAGAGAAAACAGGAGTTATCCTAGACATTGACTATCCTGTTGGTGGAAGTGATGAAACCGTTCCGCTGATGATTGCTAGTGGTGATTATCCGGATTTAATTTTTGCTAAAGGTGATATTTCAATGCTGATTGAAGCCGGTGGGGTAATAAAATTAGATGATTTGATCGAAGAGCGTGGTGACAACCTAAAAGCGATGTATGGTGATCAAATTGATCGACTCCGAAATTCATTAGATGACCCGAGCATTTATCAAGTTGGAACTTTTGGTGTTCATGATGTACCTCTTGAAACATCAGGGACATTTCAAATTCAACTAGAGGTTTTAAGAGAATTGGGTTATCCTGAAATTACAACGCTAGAAGAGTTTGAAGCAGCTTTAACAGAGTATGCTGAGATGTATCCTGAAATAAATGGTGAAAAGACATTACCATTATCTCTACTAGGGAGTGATTGGCGTTGGCTGATCACAGTTGGTAACCCGGCTGGATTTGCTGGAGGTTATCCAGATGATGGTCAGTGGTCTGTTGATACGAATACAGGAGAAACGGTTTATAAATTCCTTGAGCCTGAGTATCGTGAATACTTTAAATGGTTGAATGGTATGAATGCAAAGGGATTACTTGATCCTGAATCATTTACGCATACGTATGATACGTATATTTCAAAAATTTCATCTGGTCGTGTTTTAAGTGTGGCAGACCAAGATTGGAACCTGTATGATGCGCGCTATGCTTTAATTGATGCGGGTATGGAAGAACGTACTTTTGCTCCACTTCCAGTTACGTTAAGTGAAGACCATATTCATCATGGCTTAATGGATTACGGTTTTGCTGGTGGTTGGGGAATTGCCATTTCTTCGACATCAGAGCACCAAGAACTCGCATTTGATTTCCTTGATTGGATGGCTTCAGAAGAGGCGCAAATTCTAATTAACTGGGGTATCGAAGGTGAGCACTATGAAATTGTTGATGGTCAACGTGTCTTATTTGAAGAAACACGTCACAGTATGAATACAGATGGAGACTTTTCAAGAAATTCTGGTGTAGGTTATTATATTTATCCATTCCCGAACTGGGGAACGGCTGCTGTTGATTCAAACGGTCAGTCAATTACAGTTAATACGAGAGAACAAGTCGTTGCGAATCAATTAGATGTTGAAAAAGAAGTTTTATCTGAATATGGGATGGAGCTCTGGATTGATTGGTTCCCACAACAAGACGAATTACAACGATCGAATCATGGTGCTGCCTATAACTTCTCGATTCCGGCTGGATCAGACTTACAAATCATTCAGCAACGTCTAGATGATATTACGGAAACGCGAATTACTCAAGCGGTTCTGGCAGATCCAGCTGAATTTGATGCACTTTGGGATGCAATGGTAGTTGAAATGGAAGAAGCAGGTGCTGAACAAGCAAATGAAGAAATGACTAAATTGACACAAAACATTCTCGAGTTATGGAGTGGTGACGTCGAATAAAACAAACACTATTTAGTGTGATAAAGTTAATGAATCATCGAGCCTGATTGGGAATCAGGCTCGAATTATTAATTGTAGCGGTAATTTACATAATATGCAAGGAGGTCAAGCATGCTTAGTAAAAAGTTAAATAAAATTTGGTACGGCGGAGATTACAACCCAGAACAATGGGACGAGGAAACTTGGCAAGAAGATAATCGGCTATTTAAGCTAGCTGGGATTGACATTGCTTCGGTTAATATTTTTGCTTGGGCATTGATTCAGCCAGATGAAGTGACCTATGACTTTTCAAACCTTGATCGAACGATCGATCGCTTGTATCAAGATGGTATTTATACTTGTTTAGCAACAAGTACAGCAGCACATCCAGCTTGGATGGCAAAAAGGTACCCAGATATTCGTCGGGTTGATTTTGAGGGGAGAAAGCGTAAATTTGGTGGACGTCATAATTCTTGTCCAAACAGTCCAACTTATTTGAAATATGCGAGTAAGTTAGCAGGAAAATTGGCCGAACACTATCAAGATCATCCAGCGGTTATTGCATGGCATGTGTCGAATGAGTATGGTGGCTACTGTTATTGTGATAATTGTGAAAAAGCTTTTCGGGTTTGGTTAAAGGATAAATATCGCACAATTGATCGAGTAAATACCGCTTGGAACACAGCATTTTGGGGTCATACTTTTTATGAATGGGATGAAATTGTTGCCCCTAATCTTTTGAGTGAGGAATGGGAAAATGGTAATAATACAAATTTCCAAGGGATTTCACTTGATTATCGTCGTTTCCAATCAGATAGTTTACTAGAAACGTATAAACTTGAAAGGGATCAGATTAAAAAGTACACACCTGAAATTCCAATTACAACAAACTTAATGGGGCTTTATCCAGAGTTAGATTATTTTAAATGGGGTAAAGAATTAGATGTTGTTTCATGGGATAACTATCCATCAATTGATACGCCAGTCAGTAAAATTGCCATGACACACGAACTGATGCGTGGATTGAAAAGTGGTCAACCATTTATGTTAATGGAACAAACACCATCTCAACAAAATTGGCAAGCCTATAATGCTTTAAAACGCCCTGGTGTGATGCGATTATGGAGTTGCCAAGCGATTGCCCACGGTGCGGATACAGTCCAGTTTTTTCAACTGCGTCGTTCACGTGGAGCAACGGAAAAGTTTCACGGTGCAGTGATCGCACATGTCGGTCATGAGCACACAAGAGTTTTTAATGAAGTGAAACAATTAGGCGAGGAACTAAAGCAGCTTGGCGATCAAATTATTGATAGTCGAACGAAGGCTAAAGTAGGGCTTGTATTTGATTATCAAAATCGTTGGGCGATTAATTTATCAAGTGGACCTTCAATCGCACTTGATTATGAAGCGGAAGTTCATAAATATTATCAAGCTTTTTATGACCTGAATATCCCTGTTGATATGGTTGGTGTTGAAGAAGATTTTAATCAATACGATCTTGTGATTGCACCAGTGCTGTACATGATGAGGGATGGTCTTGCTGATCGACTTAAAGCTTTTGTTAAAAATGGTGGGACATTTGTGACAACATTCTTAAGTGGGATTGTTGATGAAAATGATCTTGTTACATTGGGTGGTTATCCAGGTGAATTGAGGGAACTTGTTGGGATTTGGGCAGAAGAAATTGATGCATTAGAACCTTCAATTAAAAATGAGATTGTTTTTGAACAAACACATCTGAATTTGGAAGGACGCTATCAATGTAGCACGTTATTCGATTTAATCCATCCAGAAGGAGCAGAAGTTCTCGCCACATATGGTCACGACTTTTACCAAGGGATGCCTGTATTAACGAAAAATAAATATGGGCAAGGTTCAGCTTATTATGTCGCATCAAGCCCTGACCAAGCCTTTATTAATGATTTTGTCAAAACTTTAGCCACCGAGAATGAACTGACTGCATTGCTTGAGTCGGATCAAGGGGTTGAGATTGCGAGTCGAGAAAAGGGTGACCGACAATATCTTTTTGTCTTAAATCACAATGATCATCAAGCAAAGTTTTACCCGAAAGATCAGGTTTATCAAGACCTACTATCTGGTCAGGAATTTCAAGGTGAGGCAACAATTGCAGGACACGACGTACTTATTTTAGTTGAAAAATAATTAAAATAGAGAAGGAGAATTAAGATGAAATTTACAGATGGTAACTGGCTAGTAAGGGAAGGATACACGATTCATTTTCCAAGGTTAGTTTACGATGTGAAACAAGAAGAGCGGGCGCTAACACTATATGCCCCATGTAAATATATTAACCACCGTGGTGATACGTTAGATGGTCCGTTGTTAACAATTAAACTAACGGCACCACTTGAAGATGTAATTCGAGTTGAAACGTGGCACTATCAAGGTGAAAAGTTGAAATACCCAAATTTTGATGTTGCGAATGACAATTTGCCACTCGAAATTGATGAAACAGATCAACAACTCACATTTAACAGTGGTGAGCTTAACATTACAATTGATAAGGATCATTTCCGAATGCTGTTTGAAAATGCGCTTGGTGAATTAACTGTGCTTGATCAAAAGGGGCTTGCATGGATTGAAGCACCAGAAGACCAAACCTATATGCGCAGCCAGTTGAAATTGTCTGTTGGTGAGCATTTATATGGGTTAGGTGAACGATTCACACCGTTCGTTAAAAATGGTCAGTCCGTTGAGATTTGGAATGAAGATGGTGGCACAAGTTCAGAGCAATCGTATAAAAACGTTCCATTCTATTTATCAAGTAAAGGTTATGGTGTGTTTATTAATCATCCTGAAAAAGTCAGTTTAGAACTCGGTTCAGAGCTTGTCGCACGTTCGCAATTTAGTGTACCAGGAGAAAAACTCGATTATTATATCATTAATGGACCCACACCTAAAGATGTGATTCAGCGTTATACAACTTTAACAGGACGTCCAGCGCTCCCACCGGCATGGTCATTTGGGCTCTGGCTCTCAACATCATTTACGACAAATTATAATGAAGAAACAGTCAACCACTTTGTCGACGGGATGGCTGAGCGTGGAATTCCGTTAAGTGTGTTTCACTTTGATTGTTTCTGGATGGATGCGTTTGAATGGACGAGCTTTATTTGGGATCGGAAAAACTTCCCTGATCCAGAGGGAATGTTGAAACGATTAAAGGAAAAAGATCTAAAAATTTCAGTCTGGATTAATCCGTATATTGCGCAGAAGTCTCCACTGTTTGCTGAAGCACATGAAAAAGGGTATTTAATTAAAAAGCCGAATGGGGATACGTGGCAATGGGATCGTTGGCAGGCTGGAATGGGGATTGTTGATTTTACCAATCCAGAGGCTGCTAAATGGTATCAAGATCATTTAAGAGATTTAATGGCGATGGGTGTCGACTCATTTAAAACTGATTTTGGTGAGCGAATTCCGACTGACGTTGTTTATTATGATGGTTCAAATCCGGAAAAAATGCATAACTATTATTCTTATTTATTTAATCAGGTTGTTTTTGATGTCGTCGAGGAGGTTAAAGGTGAGCGTGAAGCCGTGTTGTTTGCCCGTTCATCAACTGCTGGAGGTCAGAAATTCCCTGTCCACTGGGGTGGAGATTGTGATTCAACTTATGAAGCAATGGCAGAGAGTTTACGAGGTGGCCTATCATTAACGACATCTGGCTTTGGGTATTGGAGTCACGATATTGGTGGCTTTGAAAACACAGCGACACCTGATGTGTTTAAGCGCTGGACTGCATTCGGTTTGCTATCAAGTCATAGCCGATTCCATGGCAGTACGTCATATCGAGTTCCATGGGAATTTGACGAAGAAGCGGTTGATGTTGCACGTCACTTTACGAAATTAAAAAATCAGCTCATGCCGTATATATACCGTCATGCGATTAAAAATCACGAAACCGGTATTCCAATGATGCGCCCAATGATTTTTGATTTTCCAAACGATCCGCTCTGTGAAACGTTGGATCGCCAATACATGTTTGGCGACGCCTTACTTGTGGCGCCAATTTTTAACGAAAAAGGTTTAGGGTCGTTTTATTTACCAGCTGGCAAATGGACGCACTTATTAACGGGTGAAGTAATTGAAGGTGGAACTTGGATTAAGGAAAACTATGATTACTTTAGCTTGCCGTTATTCGTGCGGGAAAATACGGTATTACCGATCGGTTCAAGTGATCTGAAGCCAGTTTACAACTATGGTGATGATGTGACACTTCGACTTTATCAGATTGAAGCAGGTGCGAAAGTTTCAACACCAATTTATAGTGCGGATGCAGAGTTGATCAAAACTTTTGACGTCACGAGAGAGGCGGAGCGTTTGATCATTAAAGTTGATCAAACGGAGACATCATTTAATCTCGAATTAATTGGTGTAACTGCTGTTAAAGACGTCACTTCAGGTGAAATGGAGACAACTGAAAGAGGCACGAAAGTAACTGTTCCATCAGGTATTGATACGATTACAATCACGCTTTAATCGGTAGTTAGGGTGTTGTGGAGAAAAGTGAGCAACGAATCGTTCGTTTGCTCACTTTTTTAAAAATGTGAGGTGGATAGATGGTTAAGCTAAGCGATCAACTAAAAGAGATGTCAGGAAAAGAAAGACTCGATTATTTGTGGGAATATTACAAGTGGCATTTGGTTAGCATCATTGTTTTGCTCCTGTTTGTTTGGTTGGCTATTGATGGTTTAGCTCGTAAAGGTGAAGAGCCAATTGGTGTGACCGTTATTAGTGAGGCAACACGTGATGTGGTTGAGACGTTAGAAATAGAGCTTGAAAGTCTTGATTATGGTGATTTTGGGATTTATTTTGAACATATTCAACATCAAGGTGGTATCATTGAAGAAAATGCTTATGAGTTAATCGAGCGTTTGGCGATGCGGATCGGTGTTGGCCAAATTGATCTTTTAGTTACTAATGATTTGTTTGCAGAGCAATTGATTGGTGAAGATATTTTTAGTCCGCTCGATCAGGTCCTATTAGATGAAACGGTCGATCTATTTATTGATGATGCCCTAGTTGTGAATGGTGTTTTATATGGGATCCCAACAGCGGATTTAGCTATTTTTAATCAATATGATGCTTATCAAGATACGTACTTGCTCGTGCCTGCTTCTGGGGAAAATAAACGAGAGACAGCACGACTTGTTGCCGATCTAGCTGATAAATAAACAATGAATAGAAAGAGTGTGAGAGATGAAGTTTAATAATCCGATTATTGCTGGGTTTTATCCAGACCCTAGTATTTGCAAAGTGAATGATGATTTCTACCTCGTAACAAGTACATTTGAATACTTCCCGGGTATTCCAATTTTCCATAGTAAAGATTTAGTCAACTGGTCACAAATTGGTCATTGTTTAACACGTGAAGAACAACTCCCGTTAGCTAATAGTCATAGTTCAGCTGGGATTTTTGCCCCGACAATTAGGTATCATGATGGTGTGTTTTATGTGATTACAACAAATATCACAGTCGGGAAAAATTTCTTTGTTACAGCGGAAGATCCTCGGGGTCCGTGGTCTGATCCGATTTGGTTAGATGATTGGCCGGGAATTGATCCATCATTATTATTTGATGATAATGGGGATGCTTATATTACAGGAAATGGTGATGGTGGATCAGTTGAAAAGCCAGGTATTTATCAAGCAAAAATTGATGTTCAGACTGGCAAGCTCTTATCGGAAAGAAGATATATTTATGAGGGGACTGGTGGAACAGCATCTCCAGAAGCGCCCCATCTATATAAGATAAATGATCTCTATTATTTAATGACCGCTGAAGGTGGAACAGAGTACGGACATATGGAGACGATCGCACGAAGCAATGATCCATTTGGTCCGTTTGAAGGCAACCCTAATGATCCGATTCTAACGCATCGAAGTTTAGATAGCCCGATCCATGCTACGGGGCATGCCGATCTAGTTGAATTAGATGATGGAAGTTGGTGGGGCGTTTTCTTAGCGATTCGACCAATCGGGTATCCAAGAAAACACCATATCGGCAGAGAAACGTTTTTAGCGCCGGTCGAATGGCAAGATGGCTGGCCAATTTTTGGTCAAAACGGCCGAGTTGCACTAGAAATGGAAGCGCCTCAACTGTTCAAGGGCTATGAGAAAAAGCCAGAGTCAAATTATCTATTTACATCGGATAAGCTTCATCAAGAGTTTAATTTTTTAAGAAACCCATACTCTAGCGACTGGTCATTGACAGACAGAAAAGGCTGGCTGACATTGAATGGATCGGCAGTGACGTTAAACGACTTGGACTCACCAGCCTTTATTGGCAGACGCCAAACCGATCATGATTGTACTGTTGAGACGTACTTAGATTTCACACCGAAGAAGGATGATGAAGAAGCAGGGTTAGTTGCTTATATGAATCCGCGCTTCCACTATGAAATTGCTAAAGTAAGAGAAGCAAATCAACAGTATATTATTTTGCGGAAAACCCTAGCGGATTTAACTGTGATTGAGAAGAAAGTTTTATGTGACGCCGATCAAGTCATTCTAGGTGTGAAAGCAGATTCTTATCAGTACAAGTTCTATGTTAAAGAGCTAGTTAATGAAAAAGTTGTCAAGGAATATCAAATTGGCGAGGCCGAATGTGGCATGCTCGCAACCGAGGTAGCTGGCGGCTTTACCGGTGTTTATCTTGGAATGTATGCGACGGGTAATGGGAAAAAGTCAACCACCCCAGCCTATTTCAAGTGGTACAACTATCAAGCTTAATCATACGTGAAAAATAATGAGATGAGTTACAAAAAAGTGAGCAACGAATGGATCGTTGGCTCACTTTTTTTAGTGGAGTGATTAGCTTAGTGGCTAATCGTTCCCTCTCTAATGAAAATAAAAAGAGTCAGGGCACGATTAAGCGCTAATCATCGGATTTGAGCGATCAAAACATTCTGAACACCTATGATTAGACTTATCATTATGTAAAAATACAGTGTTTGACTGATTTTGATTTAGGGAATAATATAAAAATGACTATATGTTGATAAATTAGAAAGAGGCGATCGAATGAAAGTGACGGTTGTTGGGTTTTGGGGAGCTTATCCTGCGCAGGGTGAAGCAACCTCAAGTTATCTATTTGAAAAAGATGATTTTCGATTGTTAATTGATTGTGGGAGTGGAGCTTTAGCGCAACTGCCGAAATATATCGATCCATATGATCTTGATGCGGTTGTTTTGTCACATTATCACTCAGATCACATTGCCGATGTTGGAGTTTTGCAACATCTAATCAAAGTCCAAAATCAAATTCGTAATGAAGCACGCAACTTAAACATATATGGGCATGCTGAAAACCAATCAGCATTTGCCGAACTGACGAGTAGTCATACGACAGGGATCGCTTACCAACCGAACGAATCACTAAATTTAGGGCCATTTACGATTACATTTCTTAAAACGATTCATCCAGTTCCTTGCTATGCTATGCGAGTGACGGACGGAGCGAAAACAGTTGTCTATACAGCAGACTCGAGCTATCAAGATCAATTTATTCCGTTTAGCAATCATGCCGACCTACTCATTACGGATTGTAACTTTTATGAAGAACAGGATGGTTCAAAACCAGGCCATATGAATAGTAAGGAAGGCGCGCTAATTGCTGAAAAAGCTCAGGTGAAAACGTTGCTGCTTAGTCATCAACCTCATTTCTGGGATCGGAGCCAACTCGCTTCCGAAGCAAAAAAATATTATTCTGGAACAGTTCGATTGGCCAAATCAGGTTACCAGTGGCCCGAAACTTAGGCAGTTTAGTTGCTTTCAAAAAAATGTTTAAATAAAATAGAAATAGTAACTACTGTGAGGAGGATTTAAATGAAATTTATTGATAACCAAGGGATTACTGATCCATATATCAACCTTGCGATCGAAGAATATGTCCTAAATAATTTTGGTGAAGAGGATACATACTTACTATTCTACGTGAATCGTCCGTCAATTATTATCGGACGTAATCAGAATACAATCGAAGAAATTAACACGAAGTATGTTGAAGACAACGACATTAAGGTGGTGCGCAGGCTTTCAGGTGGTGGTGCTGTCTATCACGATGAAGGAAACTTGAACTTTAGCTTTATTACTAAAGACGATGGCGATAGTTTTCATAACTTCGCTAAATTTACTGACCCAATGGTCGAAGCACTAAATGCCTTGAATGTACCAGCAGCATTAGTCGGCCGGAATGACTTAGTTGCTGATGGCAGAAAAATTTCAGGTAACGCACAATTCACAACTCGTGGCCGGATGTTCAGTCACGGAACTTTAATGCTTGATTCAGAAATTGAACATGTCGTCTCTGCGTTAAACGTTAATGCCGAGAAGATCAAATCAAAAGGCATCAAATCGATCAGAAGCCGTGTCGCCAATATTGTTGAGTTTTTAGATGAAAAAATTACGATGGACGAGTTTAAAGAGCACATTCTTAAGTTCTTATTTGATGTTGAGGATATTAAAGATGTTCCACAATATAAACTAACTGAAGAAGATTGGGCGAATATCCATAAGATTTCCGAAGAACGCTATCAAAAATGGGAATGGAACTATGGAAAATCGCCAACATTTGATATTCAAAAAACACACAAATTCCCTGCAGGTCTTGTCGACGTGCGGATGGACGTATCAAAAGGAACGATCAAAGATTGTAAAATCTACGGTGACTTCTTCGGCGTCGGGGACGTAAAAATCATTGAAGAAAAACTAATCGGCACACAATACCGCCGTCAAGCATTAGAAGATGCACTAGCAGACATTGACGTGCCACACTACTTAGGGAAAATTTCAAGAGAAGAATTTATTGATTTGGTTTATTAATTGACATAAAATCAAGAATAGTAACCATTTTGTTAGTGAAAAAAGTCTAATTTTAAAGCTATATTTTAAATTGGTTTATAGTTTATATTTTTATTAATTCTCTAAAAAATAAAGCATAAATTCCCTAATTATAAAAATGCCAAGGGAATTTATGCTTATATTACTTACTTAAATTATATGAGTTTAAAACTTTTTTTGTAGTGTTAATAGCAGTTGATTCATCGTATTCAATAGCCCTTTCAACAGCTAGTTTTGTTATATTAATTAAACAATTTGATTGATCTCTTAGTTTAAAACTTTTATCTAATAAAGATGCAATTTTTTTCTGTTCTGTGTAATCAATTATTGGAATGACTACATTTTCTATTTCATCAACTCTCCAATGTAATATTATCGAACCACCTGCATCTCTTTCCGCTTGTTTTTGAACTAATTCTGAATTCAATAAAAGCATAAGATATTGTGGGATTATTTTTTCTTTGTTTTTAACTTTTAAATGTAATATTGCTGAAGATGTAATCAACTCCTCATCATTTCTTAACATATATGCAATCCCAACAGTTCCATCTTTAGAGAATAAAATATCTTCTTTTTTAGGTTTTAGATCATTTATTAACTGTTTATTTTCATTATAAAACTGAAGTGAAAGATTCTTCTCTGGTTTCTCTAATTGAAATTTACTATAATCTGACACACGTAAAAAAGGTATTCCTTCCTCTGAATAATTACTTGACCCAGGCTCAATTGATTTTGTTATATCTACTAAATTTATTAATTTATCATGATTTTGTGAAAGAATATAGTTTATCAATTGTTCGTACTTTGGTTGATAGTACTCTGCATCTAAGCGACCAAAAGAAAGAAAACTTTCTTTAAAACTCTTTATACTAGTTGGTTGATTATCAATTTGTAAATTTTGAATACCTAAGTTTTCTTTTAAAATATTTTCAGCTTGATTATAAAGAGTTTTTGATTCTTCTAAATTATTGAATGCTAAATAAGTAATTTTTTCAATTAGCTTATTGAACTTTTCGTTAAAACTAGGGATACGCATTTCCCTGAATTTTGCAGGACTAAAGTTTACTTGGTTACTGGCCATGGAGAATTTTTCTATTTCAATTCGTCCATATTTAGAGTTTAGATAAGCAACCAAAGTTGCGGAATTTATTAGTTTTTCTTTTGGTCTTATCTTAAATAAATATGATGCATAAGCAAACTCATATTCTTTGGGTACTAAGGCTGATTTTCCAACAAAATTGGGATTTCCATTAGTTCGACAAATAAGCACATCATTTTGTTTAAGTTTTAATGACTGGAAGGTTTTTTCATTAATAATATTACAAAATTTCTCTGGTTCCTTAATAAAAGCACTATCAAATTCATTTAAACGAAGAACAGGATAGCCTTCTCTGTTCTCATTTAAACCTTTAGATGTACCATACTGAGAAAAATCTATAATTTCTACACCTGAAAAATGTTCCTTTAATGGAAATGACCTTGCCGTATGGAACTCTGATTCGAGTCGCATAACTTCAGTATTATTTATTTCCGATAGGTTTATTTCATTTATACTAAGCCCCTTCAACATAGTATTATAATACTTCTCGTCAAAAGGGCTATTTACTTTCCCCAGAAAGAAAGTCCTTCTTTTTTTGCAAACTCAATAAATCCTTCTGCTATTCCATCTGCGGTTAATCCACCATGATTAAATAAATCATGCTTTACTATTAAATGACCATTATCATCTAACAAATACTCATTTAAATCTTTTGCCACATCATTGTAATTATCTGTTGGATTAGCTCCTCCATGGTTATATTGATTTGTATCTGGATAATCTTTTTTACGAACAAAAATTTTGTTTCCACTATTATCTTTACTTGGTTCTTGCATCGTTGCAAAGAAAATAGGATAATCCTCCTTTTTGGGACATAGTTCATCATGCCATTTCTGCACAAACAACACACTTGTTTTCGTACCCGTATGCGGTTCAAACACATTTCCGTGTAGTCCAACCACAGCTAAAATTCGACATTGATCTGCAATGTATTCTCGGATTCTTTTGTCACTAATATTATTAAACCTACCTTGTGGTAAAACAATTGCCATTCTACCGCCTGGTTTTAAGAAATCTAGGTTGCGCTCAATAAATAGAATATCTCGTACGACTTTATTTTTATATTTACCATCTGAATTCTTACCTAATTCATATTTTGAGATAATTCTACTTTCTTTTATATCACCAGCAAATGGTGGATTAGCCATAAGAATATCAAAATTAAAATCTTGATTACTATTTCTTTTCCGTCTTAATTTTTTTAGATTTCTCCATCCTTTAAAGTATATATCTTGCCATTTTTCATCATTTGTTCTTTCATCCCAACGCTCATAATCTAATGTGTTTAAATGAAGGACATTTGTTTGACCATCTCCAGCAATTAAATTTAATGTTCTTGCTACACGAACTGTTTTCTCATCAAAGTCAATTGCAAATACTTTATCTTCTACATAATCAATGCACCGTGAGGGTTTAATTTCTAATGTGAAGAGGTGGCTTTTATCTAATCCCTCTTCTTCTATTATCTGTTCCCAAACATGGAAAATTGTATGTACTGGAAATCCACTACTCCCCGCTGCTGTATCGATCATAGTTTCATGTTCTTGTGGATTCAACATTTTCACACACATATCAATAACATACCTAGGTGTAAAATACTGTCCTTTCTCTCCTTTACTACTTTTAGAAATTAGATATTCAAAAGCTTCATCAACTACCTCAAGATTTGAGTTAAATAACTTCACATCTTGTAATGATGATATACATATAGATAGGTGGGAGGGGGTGAGTGTTATTTGTGCATCATCAGTAAACACACCTTCCCACTTATTTTTTGCTCTATTAAATAATCCTTGTATCTTTTCTCTTAACTCACTTTCTGTATCCCCATAATTCCTAAATTCTAAATGGCGATTTCTATTTCTACCACTTTCCATTTCATCGTATAACTTTGTGAAAATTAATTTAAATACTTCCTCAAAAACATCAACACCTGCATTGGCTAGAACTTCATCCTCTAATTCTAAAATTAAATCTTTTAATGATTTACGTTCCAAAACGAGCTTATCTCTTTCAATTAAATCATTGATCGTCCAGCGTTCTTCTAGTATGTCAGAAAGCTTTTGATCAGCTCTTGGTATTCCAGGTATATCTTCAAAGTAATTCGGATCTTTCCGGTGATAATATGAAATTGATTCACCATTGCTCCAAATACCAATAGGTGCACCAGTTGCATTACAATAAGATTTTAACTGTTCTTTACCATCTTTTAATTTTGGTTTTTTTAGCTCTACTATTATATACGGAGATCTAGTTTGGATTTTATCAAAAATAACAATATCTGCTCGTTTTTTTTCTCTACCAAATGAAACAGGATATTCTACTTCCATTCTATCTTTTGGATATCCCATGTCTTTGATCAGTATGTTGATATATAATTGTCGTACAATTTCTTCAGGTGTTAGTTTAACGTCTTTTTTCCTAATTTGACAATTAAAATAAGGAACTAATTTACCGCGTACTTTTTTTGTGAAAATTCTTTTTTCAATTGTGTCTATCTTATCTTGACTAAATTGGGTTAACTTATAGTTCGAATCTTTTAGAATATCTGATAATTTCATTACTTGGACCCCTTCTCTTTAATTTCTTACTATATAATTATACTTGCTAATATATCATTTGTAAAAAACACATATAATTTTAAAGTGTTAGACTAGAGATATCGCTTCATGTGATATCAATTATTTTATCCTCAAAAATGGTGTTAGATGTACGTTATGTTTTTATAATTTAGGGTTAAATAACAGATTTATACTTATGGAGAGTACAAAATAATATCGCTTTATTTTCAACTGACAGATAAGGCTAATCTAGAAAAAACGTACCTAAAACACTGTTTAAAGCACTTTGCTATGATGGATTTTAATTTAATAAAAACAGATCCTAAAACAGAATGATCAACTCTATTATAAGGATCTGTTTTTATTTTTTTAAGATGAAACGGTAGAACCTTCACTCAAATAACTCTTCAACATCAATTCCTCTAAAATATGCTCAACCTTCTTCCGAATCGCTGGGTTGAAGTAATTCCGCTGTTCTTCGCGGTTTCGACAAATGAATAAATAGGCGGTAAATGTGTCGTTTCTTTCTAACGGGATGACTTTTAACTTTTGGTCGTACATATATTTCCGTAGTTGTTGGCGTTCGAGCATCGCTTCGTTCTCCATTTTCTTTAGTAAGACAAGATATGGTTCTTTTATTTTAAGACCTGCTCCTCGTTCGATGATTGCTAAGTCGCGTTGAATCACGGTAATTGCCATTGATAAGAACAGGAAGCGAGAGGCTAATTGGTATTCTTCGATTGTTAAATAGCGCATGGCTATCCTCCTCATGATGTTGTGGAACGTATGTTCTTATTATAGCCGAAATTTTTAAAAAAGAAAAGTGTTAATTCACTTTTTTAAAAGGGAAAAGGATTAGCGAGTAACTTTTTTACTTAAATGTACGTCTTGTAAAAGAAGGCTTAAGGCAAAGTGATCAGACTTAATTTATACCTCTTAGCCATGTGCTATAGTATAATAACGATAGAACGTAAGTTTTAAAAGGAGACGGTCTAACATGACAATCGCAAAACAAATATTAGGTACATCATGGCGTTTAGTTAGTTTTCAGTCTGAAGATAAATCTGGTCAACCGATCTATCCACTAGGAAAAGAAGCGACAGGTGTGATTATGTTTACTAATAATAAGCGAATGGCTGTACAGATTATGGCCTCTGACCCTGAAATTGCGCTTGATCAAGATTGGTTCGATCGACTCAATACTGAGTCAGAAAAAGAGATGGCTCAACTGGGTTATCATGCCTATTCAGGACGATTCGATTTAAATGAGGAAGAAGCAACGTTAACGACACATGTTGACCTTAGTGTAGTCGCTTCGTATGTTGGATCTGATCAAACCCGTTCGGCAAAAATTGACGGTGACAGACTCTATCTTTCCAATGTTAAACATCCAGAGCGCAAGCTTGTTTGGGAGAAAATCAACACGTAATTTTTAATGAGTCGGAGGGACTTATTTTCCAAGAAAAAAGGTTATTTTCACCTGTACTCAGGGAATAGTATTTAATAACGATCGAATAAAAAGGGGAGTGATCGTCTTGATCTTAACGATAGACAACTCGATAACGATGGAGCAAGTACGTGAACTCCTGGAAACGAATCAATATGATGCATTAATTGAGAGGTTACTCGTCTATTATGAAGGCTTAGGCCCGCTTCCAGGAATTGTTTTACCGTTTATTGAAGCGATCTTACCATTCTTGCCTTTGATGGCGATTGTTGTTACTAATGCAGCGGCTTACGGGTTGCTGGAAGGTTTTTTATATTCCTGGATTGGTGCATCGGTTGGAGCCATTACGGTATTTTGGGTGATTCGTCGCTTTCGCCATATTAAACTATTGGCGTGGATACATAGTCATCGTCAAGTGAGACGTGTGACAGGTTGGGTAGAGAGGCGTGGCTTTGGTCCGTTATTTATTTTATTATGTTTTCCATTTTCACCTTCTTCGATTATTAATCTAGTTGCCGCCTTATCTGGTGTCAGCTTCTTTCAGTTCGCTTTAGCGATTTTACTCGGCAAGGCAGTGATGATTTTTTCAATCGCTTATGTTGGTAGTAGTCTAACGTCATTCGCTGAAAATCCAGTTCGAACAATTTTAGTCGGGATTGGGATTACCCTGTTTTGGTTGTTAGGTAAGCAGATTGAGCACCGCATGCATAAAAGTGACGAAGAAGCAGAACGATTAGAAAAAGAAAGAGCTGAACAATCATGAAAAAAAGTTTCACTAGCTTAGTGGAGCTTTTTTTAGTATCAGAAGTTTTTTATTTATGTTAAAATAGTCATAATAGAACAAATGATCGTTTCGAAGTTTGAAGATGATCAGAAGTGAGAGGAGTAAAAGCGATTGTCTATTCATGTTATCGTTGGTCCAGCGACTGTATCAAAAAGTGAGTACTGTCTTGAACAGATTCGAACGGAATTACGTGAACGTCCATATGGGCGACCGATTATTTATCTTGTACCAGAACAAATGACCTTTCAACAAGAGTATCAATTGCTCTCAGATCCGGAGATTAAAGGGAGCGTCCGGGCGCAAGTGTTAAGTTTTTCAAGGCTTGCTTTTCGTATCCTTCAAGAATGTGGTGGTGCGACAAAAGCATTTATTAGCTCGACCGGCATCCAGATGATGCTCAGAAAAATGATTGAACAAAAAGATACCGATTGGAAGATTTTTCAGAAGTCGGTGCAGAAAAAAGGCTTTATTGAGCAATTAGAGGTGATGATTACTGAATTTAAACGTTACCGAATTACACCTGAGATGTTGGCGGAGCAAATCGATCAGAATGCGGGTGCGCTTAATGATAAATTGGCTGACCTCCATTATCTCTATCTGTCGTTGACAGAGATTCTTGCCAACCAGTACATAGATGGTGAAGATCGACTCGCATTACTCGCTGAAAAAATTCCACAATCGGCGTATTTAAAAGATGCAATTGTCTATGTTGATGGTTTTCACCGATTCACTCCACAGGAGCAAGCGGTCATTGGGCAATTGATTGATCATACCGAGCGAATGACGTTTACGTTAACGCTTGATCCGGCTGAGCTCGATCAAGAGATTCCGTTCGATATTTTTAGTCAGACGAAGGAGACGTTTTCCCAACTTAAAGCACTTGCGCATGAGCATGATCAAATCGTACATGTTGACCCGTTAGGTGTTAGGGCTGACCTTGCGCCACATTTGTTACATTTAGAGCGTTATTTTGATCAGCGACCTTTTCCAGAGTATCAAGAAAAGGCGCCGATTCAGCTTGCTTATGCCGTCCATCCACGCGCGGAAGTTGAAGGAGCGGCGCAAGAAATCCTCCGCCTTGTTCGTGACGAGGGCTATCGTTATAAAGAGATTGCCATCTTAATGCGTGATCGTGAGCTTTATCAAGATTTAATCAAAACAATTTTTGCCGATTATGAGATCCCTGTCTTTGTTGATGAGAAGAAAGCGATGATTTATCATCCATTAATTGAAGTGATTCGCTCAGGTTTAGACGTGATTTTAACGAATTGGCGCTATGATGCTGTTTTTCGGATGTTAAAAACAGGTCTGATTCCGCAAGCAGAGGGAGAGCATCCACTCGATTCAGAAGCGATTGATACGCTTGAAAACTATGCGCTTGAGTATGGCATTCGGGGGAGAAATCAGTGGTTTAGTGATCAACCATGGGTATTCCAGCGTTTTAGAGGATTTGATCAGGCTGCTCAAACTGATCAAGAACGACTGATGCAAGAAAAAATTAATGCCTATCGTGATCAAGTGATCGAGGCAGTCGGTGACTTTGATGAAGCCTTTAGGGAAGCTACAACAGTTCGGGAAAAGGCAACAGCACTTTATCAGTGGCTAGAGCAATTAGGTGTTAATCAGATGTTAGCAAAGTGGCAAACCGAACTGGATGCGTCTGGTGAAGTTGAACAAGCTCGTGAACAGGAACAAGTTTGGCAAGCGGTGATTCATTTATTAGATGAAATGGTTGAAATGATCGGTGATGAGGAGTTATCGAGTGACTTGTTTTATCAAACGCTAGAAGCGGGGCTTGATACATTGACATATAGCCATGTTCCGCCAACGCTCGATCATATTGTCGTCGGCTCGATTGACCATTCAAGAATTATGCAGTCAAAAGTTACCCTACTCATCGGCGTTAATGAAGGAACTTGGCCTGCCAAGCCTCAAGTCGATACGATTTTATCTGAGGAAGAACGTGACCGCCTTAAAACGCAAGGTGTTATTTTAGCTGACAGTGAAACACAGCAGCTAATCGATGATTGGTTTTACATTTATTTAGCTGTTACGTTAGCGACAGATAAGCTTTGGATTAGCTATCCATTGAGTGACACAGAAGGTAAAGCGAAGATGCCATCCTCTTTAATCAAACGGATCACGAATCTATTTCCGCAGTTACCTAAACCGATTTTACTACAAGATCCAGAAGAGATGATTGAAGCGGATCGATTTGTGACGACACCGAAGAAAACTTTATCCGCTTTAACATCACAGCTCGCTAAATATCAGCGTGCCTATCCAATTGATTCGATTTGGTGGAGTGCTTTGAATTGGTTTATCACTCGAAAAGATCAAGATCCAATGATCGAAATGATTTTACAAAGCTTGTTTTATCAAAATAAACCGGTCAATTTGAAGGCAGAGACGGCCAAAAGTGTTTTTGAAAATAAGATTCAAGCAAGTGTCTCACGGATGGAGATGTACCATCGCTGTTCTTATCAGCACTTTGCTCAGTACACACTGAAATTAACTGATCGGCCAACATACAAGCTTGATGCACCAGATATGGGACAGCTATTTCACGAAGCGCTTAAAATCATTACTAATTGGGTGCAAAAAGACGGCTTAACTTTACGTGATTTAAATCAAGACCAGGCGAATGCCTATGCGAAACGAGCACTGGCAAAATTAGCGCCAATTTTGCAACATCAAATTTTACACAGCTCAAATCGTTATCAATATATGCAGAAAAAACTTGAACAAATTATTGCACGGGCAACATTTGTCTTAAGTGAACAGGCACGGAAGAGTGAATTTACCCCGGTTGGAATGGAGCTTGGTTTTGGCTTGGATGATCAGTCACTTGATCCCGTTCGGATGCAATTACCGAATGGTGTTGAATTGATTTTGCGTGGTCGAATTGACCGGGTTGATCAAGCAACGTTTGCTGATGATCTTTACTTAAGAATTATTGATTATAAATCAAGTGCAACTGGCTTAAATTTAGTTGAAGTTTATTATGGCTTAGCTTTACAAATGCTTGCCTACTTAGACGTGATTTTAACAAATTCTGAGCGCTGGTTAGGGGTTAAAGCTTCACCTGCTGGGATGCTCTACTTCCATATTCACGACCCAATCTTAAGTGAGCAGGAAGCGTTGAGCCAAGCTGAAATCGATGAAAAACTATTTAAAAAATATAAGATGCAAGGATTATTAATTGATAAAGAACCAATTATTCAAATGATGGATACAGATTTAGAAGGTGGGATTAGCCCGATTATTCCGGCTGGCTTGAAAAAAGACGGGACATTCAGAAGTGGCTCACAGATTGCTAGTGAAGAGACATTTCAATTACTTCAAGACCATGTCCAGCAAATGATCGCTGGTGCCGGTGTGGCGATTACCAATGGTGAAGTGAAATTAAATCCTTATCAACAAGCTGACCAAACGGCTTGTCGATTTTGTCCGTTCCGCTCAGTTTGTCAGTTTGATCCGAGCTTACCGAGTCATCAATACCGTAAGCTTCCGAATTTGAAAGACGAGCAAATTATTGAAAAAATTAAAGCAGAGGGGGGCTCATCATGGTGAAATGGACGAAAGAACAGACCGATGCGATCTATCAATCAGGACAAGATATTTTAGTTGCAGCAGCAGCTGGTTCGGGAAAAACAGCTGTCCTTGTCGAGCGGATCATTCAAAAAGTGCTCAATGAAGCTGATCCGATTCATATTGACCAATTATTAGTAGCGACTTTTACCAATGCAGCCGCCCAAGAAATGCGTAATCGGGTTGCAGCAGCTCTTGAGCGTGCCCTTGAGGAAAATCCTGAATCGGCTCATTTAAAACAACAACTGACATTATTACAACAAGCATCAATCTCAACATTACACTCGTTTTGTCTTGATTTAGTCAAACGTTACAGTTATTTAATTGATATTGATCCAGGGTTTCGAATTGCTGATACGATCGAAGCTGATCTGCTTCGCCAAGATGTGATTGAAGCTTTATTTGAAGATTGGTACGGTAAGTCATTTGAGGAACAGGAAGCCTTTTTTGAGCTAATTGATCGTTTTTCAAGTGATCGAAGTGATCAAGAAGTAGAGCTTCTAATATTAAAATTATATGAATTTGCGATGCAAAATCCTTGGCCAGATCAGTGGCTCGATCAAATTGCTGAGCAATATAACGTAGCTGAAGATGTTGCAGAAGATCAATTGGATTGGCTGCTCGTCTTAAAACAAGATGTTCGTGATCAACTTGAGCAATCGAGAGTTGATTTGGAGCAAGCACTTGATCTAACGCGTGAAAGTGATGGACCTTATCATTATGCAGAAGCACTTGATTCAGATCTTCTGCTTGTTCAAGAACTCAAGGGTCAACTTGAGTTGGGCTGGGAACAGGTAAAGGAAGGTTTTCAACAATTAAGCTTCAAGGCACTTTCAAGAAAAAAAGTTGACTGTGACTTAGCTAAAAGAGAACGGGTGAAGACATTACGTGATCGCAGTAAAAAGCGTTTAAATGATTTAGCAAAACAGTTGTTTACCCGTGATTTATCCGCACATGTAACTGATATCCGAGCACTTTATCCGACAATTAAACAGCTCGTCATATTAGTGAAAGATTTTAAACAGCGTTATACTGAGATCAAAAAGGACCAAGGTCTTGTTGATTTTTCTGACTTAGAGCATTATGCACTCCAAGTGTTACGAGATCCGTCGAGTGAGGCTGATGCAATTTTTCCGTCAAGTGTTGCACTTGAGCTTAGAGACAAGTACGAAGAAGTCCTCGTTGATGAGTATCAGGATACGAATATGGTTCAAGAAACAATTATTAAGCTTGTTGCACGTGAAAACCCAGGCAACCTCTTCATGGTAGGGGATGTTAAACAAAGTATTTATCGTTTTCGTCACGCTGAACCGTCATTATTTATTGAAAAATATAAACGGTTTGCCAAGCCAGAAGCAACAGGTAAGCGGATTGATTTAGCGAAAAACTTCCGCAGTCGTGAGCAAGTTTTAACAGCGACGAACTATATTTTTAGGCAAATTCTAGATGAAGAAGTTGGGGAGATTAGTTATGATGAGGATGCTGAATTAATCTACGGAAACTTAAGCTATAATGATGCAACGCAAGAGGATGTAGAAGCGGAACTGGTGATTATTGATCGAGAAACTCAAGAATCAACTGATCCAGAGGCTGAGGATGATGTGCCGATTGATTTAGCGAAAGCAGAAATTGAAGCACGCGCTTATGCGAAACGGATTAAACAATGGATTGGAACGGATGGTTCAGAGCCGCGACTCATTTTCGATAAGGATACGGGGATGAGCCGACCGGCACAGTATCGAGATATTGTGATTTTATTCCGTTCAATGACTTGGGCGCCAACGGTTATGGAAGAATTAAAGAAACAAGGGATCCCTGTTTATGCTGAACTAACGACTGGTTATTTAGAAGCAATTGAAATTCAAGTCATGTTAAACGTCTTAAAAGTAATTGATAATGCTAAGCAAGATATTCCGCTAGCGAGTGTGTTAAAGTCACCGATTGTCGGGATCAATGAAGAAGAATTGACCCAAGTTCGGTTAGCGAATCAAAGGGTCAGCTATTATGAAGCATTGGTTGAGTTTTTACCGACGATTGCAGATCAGCAGTTAAAAACAAAGCTCACTCAATTTATTGAGCGTCTAACAAGTTGGCGTGCGCTAGCGAGACGTGGCAGTTTATCTGATCTCGTTTGGCAAATTTATCGTGAAACCGGTTATTATGATTTTGTCGCGGGTATGCCAGGTGGGCGTCAACGCCAAGCAAACTTAAGGGCGCTTTATGACCGGGCACGTGGTTATGAACAGACGTCATTCCGTGGTTTGTTCCGCTTTTTAAGAATGATCGAACGAATGGAAGAACGTGGTGAAGACCTTGGAGCGGCACGTGCGCTTGGTGAACAAGAAGATGTTGTCCGAATTACGACGATCCATAAAAGTAAGGGACTTGAATTTCCAATTGTCATATTAGGAGCGATGGATAAAGCATTCAACCAGCAAGATTTACGTCAACGTTATTTACTGCATAAAGATTTTGGCTTTGGCAGTCGTTACATTGACCCTGAAAAGCGAATTATGTATCCAACATTACTCTACTATGCAATCAGGCAATATATGAAGCGTGAATTATGGGCCGAAGAAATGCGGGTGCTTTATGTTGCCTTAACGCGGGCGAAGGAAAAACTTGTTATGATTGGTACCGTTAATTCATTTGAAAAGAAGCAAGCGAATTGGCTTGAGACAGTTGAACATCAAGATTGGACGTTGCCGAGTGCGACACGCCTGCAAATGGCAAGTTACATGGATTGGGTCGGTTCGAGCGTGATTCGCCACCACCAAGCTGAAGAATTAAGAGACGATCAGCAGGCAGTCAAGATAAAAGAGGACGTTTTTAACGATCAATCTGTTTGGAAAATTAGTCTAGAGCATGCCCGTCATTATCAAACCGTTTCTGAAGAGAAACAAATTGAAATAGTTGATTTGAAAGATAAAATAAATGCTGGTCAACCCGTTGATGGGGTAGATCCAAAACAAGATGCGCGTGTTGCTGATCGCCTGTCATTTAGCTATCGCTATTTACAAGCGACAGAACATCGGGCGAAACAATCTGTGACTGAGATTAAACGCCAACAGGAGCAATTAGATGAAAATGCAGCAACAGATATGATTCGGACGTTCCAACCACAAATTGCAGAACGACCAACATTTATGCAAAAAGAACAGAAACTGAGTCGGACAGAAATTGGAACGGCGATGCATACGGTGATGCAACATATTTCATTTGAGCAAGAATGGGATCAGGATAAATTGGATGAATTTGTTCAGCAACTTGTCGTTAAAGAAATTTTGACGGATCAGCAAAGTAAAGTGATTGACTTAGCCGCGATTGAACAGTTTTTTGCTAGTGAGGCTTATCAAGTGATTAAGCGTGCGAAGCAAATTGATCGAGAGGTTCCATTTAGTGCGATGATTCCAGCGAGTCAAGTTTATCAAGGCTGGCAAGCTGAGCATGAAGAGGAGATCTTTTTACAAGGAATTATCGATCTGTTGATTGAGACAGACGACGGTTGGACAATTATTGATTATAAAACGGATTGGGTCAATTCAGTCGTTGATGATCGAGAAATTAATCGATTGAAAAAAAGTTATCAAACACAGATTAAGCTTTACAAACAAGCGATTGAAATGATTCTACAAGTTGAAATTAACCAAGCTTATTTGTATTTCTTCAACCAAAGCTTATTAATTAAACTCTAAATTTAAACGAACGATTAGAATTGATGCTTTCACAAGAGTGACTTATTCACTCCTAATTCTCAAAGCAGCCACTTCAATCGTTCGTTTTAAAATGGTGATTAATGGACAAAAGGACAATGATCAACTCAAAATTTCGAATAATTGTTTGTCGGATTAATTAACTGAAAAGTACAAAAAAAATAAAAACTCAAAGTCTAACTATTGACAGTTTACATAAACATGATAGACTTAACTGATAATGAATCTCATTATCATGAGAGAAAGCAAACGAACTTGCTCATGCTTAATTAGATAGAGTGTGCTTATAAACATCTTACTGTAGAGGAGAATCGAACATGGTGGAGATCAAAGATGTTGTTAAAACGTATGGTGAATCAATTGTTGTCGATCATGTTTCAATGTCGATACCAAAAGGAAAAATTACTTCCTTTATTGGCCCAAATGGGGCAGGTAAAAGTACGCTCTTATCAATCGTCAGTCGTCTAATTGCCAAAGATCATGGAGAAGTTTTAATCGATGATCAAGAGGTTACAGCAGCAAATAATAAAGAATTAGCTAAGAAACTTTCGATACTAAAGCAGTCAAATCATATTAATGTCCGTTTGACTGTTAGACAATTAGTTAGTTTTGGTCGTTTCCCATATTCTAAAGGCCGATTGACGGCACTTGATCAAAAGATGATAGATAGTGCAATTACCTACATGGAACTAGAAGAAATGGAAGATAAATTTTTAGATCAACTGAGTGGTGGTCAAAAGCAAAGAGCTTATATTGCGATGGTAATAGCCCAGGATACAGACTATATTTTGCTAGATGAACCGCTTAACAATTTAGACATGAAGCATTCCGTTCAAATTATGAAAGTGTTAAGAAGGCTAGTCGATGAACTAGGTAAGACTGTCGTTATCGTTTTACATGATGTTAACTTTGCTTCTGTCTATTCAGATTATATCGTTGCCCTTAGAGATGGGAAAATTGTCAAAAAAGGAAAAACGAATGAAATTATTAATAATGGTGTCTTAAAAGAAGTTTATGACATGGATATTCAAATCCATGATATCGATCAATGTCGAATTTGTTTATATTTTAATTAAATAATCACTGAAGAGGAAAATGAACATGATTTTGATCATTTTCTTTTTTTTTAATTAAAAAGCTTGAAAATTATAGTTGAATAACCGAAAATGTTATAGAAGGGTAAAAAGATATAGGATTAAGGTTCTAGACACGAATGTTTTCCTAAGAAGAGAAGGATGATGATAATGACAACAGAGCTGAAGAACATCAACGAATTAGTCAAAGAAGTATATAACGGAACAATTTATGCAGTAAAAAATATTATACCCTTTGACCCGTCGGTTGGATCGCCACAACTAATTAATCCACCGTTAAGTGTGAATTTTGGTGTGATGATCGGTTTTACTGGTGGATTGAAGGGTGAACTTGTTTTAAAATCAGACCAAGACTTTATTAGTAAAATTGGTGAGTCAATGTTTGGCATGCCTGTTTCTGGGGATATGCTCGAATCATTTGCTGGTGAACTCGGGAATATGATTGCAGGGAGCTTGTCAACGTATTTGGCGGAGAAGGACATCCGAACAGATATTACGCACCCAACTGTTTTACAAGGCGATGCACAACTATCAGGATTTAAACGAGCACTGTTAGTAGAAGTAAAATATCAGGATGACAATGTTTTATCGGTTCATTTACTACTCAATTTATAAAGAATTAATTAAGTTTAGCTAAAATGTTATCAGTTATTCTAGGTAATAGCTGGTTAAACATGCTATAATTGAGATACAAAAGAAAGGTAAAGGAGTTATCGATATGAGCACTGAAAAGTATATTGTTTTCCAATTAAATGACCAAGAATATGGCACAAGTATTGAACAGATCGTTTCGATTGAAAGATTATTAAAAGTTGTTTCTTTACCAAAGGTTTCAGATTTTATTGAGGGCATTACAAAATTACGTGGTGATGTGATTCCAGTAATTGATTTGAAAAAGCGGATGGACTTGCCTCATTCTGAAGAGACGGATCAATCGAGAATGCTCGTTTCAAATGTTGATGATCTGTCAGTTGGCTTTCTTGTCGATGCTGCATCAGATGTTATCGATATTGATGATTCAATGATTGAACCAGCTCCAACAACAATTAAAGGGATCGATGTTAACTTTTTAAGTGGTGTTGCGAAGCTTGAGGATCGTCTATTATTACTAGTCGATTTGTCGTATGTATTAAATTATGAAGAAATCACAGAAGTTAAACAAGTCGTTGAAGATGAAGTAAATGAGGACGGTCAAGCTTCAGATTTAGAAGAAGACATCTTAGCAGAGACAGAAGAATAGGGAGAGATAGTAGAATGGCTCGGATATTAATTACAGATGATGCAGCTTTTATGCGCATGCAATTAAAAAACATTTTTGAATCACTTGGGCATGAAGTTGTTGGAGAAGCGGAAAATGGACAAGTCGCAATCGATTTATATCAAGAGTTAAAACCCGATTTAGTTACAATGGATATTACAATGCCAGAAATGAATGGGGTTGAAGCGGTTAAGGGGATTAAGAAAAATGATCCAAACGCAACGATTGTGATGTGTTCAGCAATGGGGCAGCAACAAATGGTTCTAGAAGCAATTCAAGCAGGGGCAAAAGATTTTATTGTTAAGCCGTTTGATCAAGAACGGATTAAACAAGCCATTGAAAAAATATTTTAATAAAGGGATTAAAGTGAGATTCATCGCTAGCTACTTAAAGAGAGAGATTGTTAGGGTTCTAACTACTTAATTAAGGAGAATTGATGGATGAGAAACAGAAGAAATCTGATATTATTAATTGGTATGATCAGTCTTTTACATATCGTTGCATTCGGGTATAGTTTGTTTTCATTAAATGTGCTTACAAAAATCAGCATTGAAGGCATTGTCTTCATTGCGCTTGCGATTATTGCTAGCTTTATTATCGCGATTTTATTTATGAAAACGAACAAAAAAGATCAACACTTAATTGAAGCGCGTCTTGATGCATTATTATCAGATCGTTTGGAAGCATTACCTGAAGGAAAGATAAAAGATCAATCAATGAAAGTGATCGACGGTAAAATTCAACTCGTGCATCAACAAATCACAACGATGCAAAATTTCACAACTAAATTAACAGAGTATGTTAGCGAGCAAGCAACTATTTTGAATAACAGTATGATTCGTTTAACAGATGATAGCCAAAATATTACCCGCACGATTCACGAAATGACAAGTGGCTCTGAGGGACAATCATCATCAGCTAGCACATTAAAAGAAACGATGATTCAATTCACAGATATAATTAAGGATGTTGCGGTCAACGGTGAAGCGATTAAAACAGAGTCTCAACAGATGCTCGATATTACAAACCAAAGTGAAGAGTTGATGGATCTATCTGTTGAAAAAATGGATATCATCGATAATACAATCAAGCAATCCTTAGAAAAAGTAAAAGGCTTAGACGACATGACCTTGAAAATCACTGAGTTAGTCACAGTGATTCAAGAAGTTGCTGAACAGACAAACTTGTTAGCATTAAATGCTGCGATTGAAGCGGCACGTGCAGGTGAACATGGTAAAGGATTTGCCGTTGTTGCAGATGAAGTGCGTAAACTGGCAGAACAAGTTAGTTTATCCATTAATGATATTACGACAACGACAACAGCGATTCAAGAAGAATCATCAGCAGCTGTTACGGCACTTGAAGAAGGCTATCAAGCAGTTAATGAAGGGGCGAAACAGATCCAAACGACTGGTGAGACAATTAAAAATCTAAATGGAATCATTAATCAAATGGGTGGAGAAATCGATCATACGTACAATGCCCTCTATGATTTATTAGATGATACAAAAACGATCAATGACGCGATCACAACGATCGCTAGCGTTTCCGAACAATCAGCAGCCGGTATGGCTGAAGCTGATTCGGCTTCGAGCAGATTAAATCAGCTGATTACTGAATTAAAAGAGATGCAAGAAAATTACGAACAAAATATTGCCGAACTTTATAATTAACGAACGATGATCTTGACCTGCAAAATTACTTTTCATCATAATTTTGCGGGTTATTTTTAATGGTTATAACCAAGTTAAATGATCGGTTTTAACGAAATGAATTGCATCTTCAACTTAAAAACCATAGAATAAATAGTAATTCATACGATCAAGGAGGAGCGGAATGTCAATTTTTCAAACGTATATTAAGAATGAACGTCAACAACAATTAATTGATTTAGCAGAACGACTCGCGAATCAAGCACAGAAGCGGGTTAAGCAAGCTGAGGAAACAGCACAACTTCCTGAAGCAACGATTGCTGACTTCAAGCAAGAGCATTTTTTCTCACTTACTCTACCAAAAAATTTAGGTGGGCAAGGTTTATCATTATATGAATTTGTCCTCGTTCAGGAACGTCTTGCAGCAGGAGATGGCGCAACAGCCCTATCTGTCGGTTGGCATTTAGGAATTGTCAAAGAGCTCTCAGAAGAAAAGACCTGGGAACCAAAAGTATTCGACTGGTTTGCCAAACAAGTAGCCGAGGAGCAAGTCCTTGTTAATCGGATCGCATCCGAACGGGCAACAGGTAGCCCAACACGTGGCGGTGTTCCCCAAACGACCGCAACTAGAGTGGGCGACCACTATCTGATCACTGGCCAGAAATCATTTTCTACGATGGCTGCCGTGCTAGACTACTATATTGTTTCGGCCTACGTTGAAGATCAAGATGCCGTTGGTTCTTTTTTAATAAAAAGTGATGCACCAGGGATCTCAATTGATAAAACGTGGGACACACTCAGTATGAGAGGCACGGGGAGTGACGATCTCATTTTTGATCAAGTAAAAGTTGATCCAACGATGCTCGTTGAGCTAAATAAGCAAGCAAATCCTCGGAAAGCGAAAGGTTGGTTACTGCATATCCCTGCGACGTATCTAGGAATTGCAATTGCAGCACGAAATGAGGCAATTGAGTTTGCGAAAAATTTCAAACCGAACAGCTTGAAAACATCGATCGCAGAAGTGCCACACATTCAGCAAAAAATTGGTGAAATGGATTTAAAATTGATGCAGGCGAGAAGCTTTATGTATCAAGTTGCTACCGAATGGGATAATCGTGCATCAGAGGAACGTCAACAATTGAGTGCAGAATTGGCTGCTGTAAAAACTGCTGCGACAAACATTGCCAATGAAGTCGTTGATCTTGCGATGCGAATTGCAGGCGGAAGGGGTCTTTCAAAAGCTTTTCGATTTGAACAATTTTATCGAGATGTCAGAGCAGGTCTCCATAATCCACCGATGGATGATATGGTGCTCCAGATTCTTGCTAAACGTGCACTGTCAGAATGATGTACTAAACACCCCTTAATTGAGCATAGCTTATTAAGGGGTGTTTTTATGGAAAATCAATTTAAACTTGCTGAAATTTATCGCTATCTAGACCTTGAACGAGACTTACAACAGTTGAAAAATCACTATTCAAATTTAATCGAACTTGAAACGATAGGTTTCTCAGTTGAGGGACGCAAACTTTATGGATTAAAAGTTGGAACAGGTCAGCACAAAGTGATTTGTCATGGTGCCCATCACGCCCGAGAATGGATGACCTCACGGTTAATTGTTGATTTTATCTATCATCTGTTAAGCAGTCAAAATGAACCGTGGCGTCAGATTAGAGAAGAATGGTTAGACACGGTTAGCTTTTGGTTTATCCCAATGGTTAACCCTGATGGTGTCACATTAGTTCAAGATGGGCCAAACCGTTTTTCTAATCGAGAGCAACTGCTTGATCTAAATGGACAATCGTTAGATTTCTCAAGTTGGAAGGCAAACGGTCGAGGGGTTGATTTAAATCGCCAATATCCGATCGATTGGGAGGAGATTCAAGCTAATCCAGGTCAACCGAGTCCAACAAACTATAAAGGTGAGCAACCGTTAAGTGAGCCTGAAATCAAGGCACTTGTCAATTTTGTTACGAAGCATCAATTCGATTGTGCGCTTGCTTATCATTCATCAGGTGAGGAAATCTTCTGGCGTTATAAACTACCAAATCCATACGTCAATCAATTTCGTCCATTAGCTGACAAACTAGCAGAAGTGACAAGTTATAGTTTAATTGAGCCAGAGGGGATCCCAAGTGGTGGTGGGTTTACCGATTGGTTTTTAACAAAATTTAAAAAGCCTTCATTTACGTTTGAAATCGCACCATACGTCGGTTCACGTCCTGTTCCGAATCACCTCTATCATCAAATATTTGAAGATAATCAGTTCGTACTGCATACGGTTGGAGAGTTTTTAATGGATAAAATGACTAAACAACACAAAATATGATGCAAGTATTCTGATAATTTGTTATAATATAAGTATCAAATAGTAAGGGGTGGTCTCATGTTTAAAAATATTTTATTAGCTTCGGATGGATCAGAATATGCCATTCGAGCTTGTGAGAAAGCAACTTATTTAGCAAAGCATAATCCGGAATCGAAAGTGATTGTCTTGTATGTTGTTGATGCGGCAACATCGCGAGCGGATGTGACGAAAAGTTACAGTTCATCTGACCTCGATCAAAGTCGAAAAGCAAAATTAGAAATTACTGAACGAAAGTTAATTGAAGCTGGGGTAAGCTATGAAGTCGTTGTATTACATGGGGACCCTGGTCCAACGATTGTTAAGTATGCAAATGAGAATAATGTTGATTTATGTGTGATCGGTAGCCGTGGGTTAAATCGATTACAAGAAATGGTTCTGGGCAGTGTCAGCCATAAAGTTGCTAAACGTGTTGAATGTCCAGTGATGATTGTTAAATAAATAAATGAAAAACAAAACCTCCTTCTTCATTATTAGTGAAGAAGGAGGTTTTGTTTTAATGACAGACTGGACAGAGGCCGTAAATTTCAAATTTATGGTCTTCAATGATGAAGTTTTTTAATTTTTTTACGATTTCATCCATCGGACAGAGGTCAATTTCTTGCGTTACACCACAAGTTCGACAAATGAAATGGTGATGATGGTGATCAGCACAAGAGATTTGATAAAGTTTTTCACCATCCAATTCTGTTGATTCTAATATTTCTAACTCATCAAACAGATTAAGATTTCGATAGATCGTATCGAAACTAATCCCTTCATACCTTGCTTCCATATAATCGAGTAAATCTTTTGCTGTCCGGTAACGATCTTCTTGCTCAAAGAAAGTCAAAATCGATTCGCGTTTATCGGTATATTTGTAACCAGCTTCTTTTAAAATATCTAATGCTTTTTCAATATTCATAAGATCGCCTTCTTTCTTTTCATATTAAGCCAAAGCTTTTTTCCACTCATCGTTAATAATAAAATTAGAATCGAGATCATTACGATCGTTCCGCCAGGTGGAATTTCTAAATAGTAACCAGAAATTAGTCCACCGATCACTGAAATTTCACCGAAAATAATCGAGTAAATAATCGTTTGTTTAAAGCCTCTCGCGATTCGAATGCTTGCAGCAACAGGCAGTGTCATCAGTGCCGAGACAAGTAAAACACCAACAATTCGAATTGAAGCGGAAATGACAAGCGCAGTTAAAACAATAAAAAGAAAATGAATCCGCTCTGAATGAATGCCAGACACTTTGGCATGTTCTTCATCAAATGATAACATAAATAATTCCTTGTAGAAAATAATTAACACAGAAACGACGATAAAAGCAATGATTAAGATACCGTAAAAATCATTACGACTGACTGCAGAAACTGAGCCGAATAAATAATTATAAAGGTCATTATTAAAACCGTCAGCTAAGGAGATGAAAATAACACTTAGCCCGACACCAGCTGATAAGATAATTGGAATCGCTAGTTCTTGAAAGGCTTGATAAACATTGCGTAGTCGTTCAATTAAAATGGCTCCAACAACTGAGAAGGCCGTGCCATAATAAAATGGAGTTAGGAATAACAAGCCAAAGCGTTTTTCAACAAATAAGCCAAATGCAATCCCGGCGAGAGTGACATGTGATAGACCGTCTGCGATTAAGGAAAGTCGTCTAACAACGATAAATGAACCTAATAGTGGTCCAATCAATCCAATTAATAGTCCGGTATAAAATGTGTTTTGTAAAAATTCATACTGCAAAAAATGTGAGAGCATAACAACACGTCCTTAATGGTGATGGGTCACTAAACTTAAATCGTGACCGTAAAATTGTGACAATTGCTGATCAGAAATATTTTCAAACTCATTCGTGCCGCCATGGAAATGCATCACTTTATTTAAGCAAGCAACACCATTGGCATACTTTGTTACCGTGCCAATATCGTGAGAAACGAGTAAAAGTGTAATCTTATTTTCCTGATTTAATTTATTTAATAGTTGATAGAAGCGTTGAACATGTTCTGTATCAATTCCAACTGTTGGTTCATCTAAGATTAATAGTTTAGGATCACTAACAATTGCACGAGCAATGAAAATCCGTTGTTGTTGACCACCAGATAGATCACCGATATTTTGATTGATGTAATCAGACATGCCGACCGTTTCAATTGCTTCAATCACTTTTTGATGGTCTTTTTTTGTGAAAAATTTAAAGTAACCCACTTTTGCAGTGAGTCCTGTTGCGACAACTTCTTTTACCGTTGCAGGGAACCCGCGATTAAAGGCGTTTGACTTTTGTGAGACAAAGCCGATTTTATTGGCGTCTTTAAATTGCTTAATGTCTTGACCGAAGACGCGAATTGAACCTTGCTGTGGGGTGATTAGACCGAGCAATAATTTAATCAGTGTTGTTTTACCGCCACCGTTTGGACCGATTAAGCCTAAAAATGCCCCTTCGTGAATATCAATATGGATGTCGTGCAAGGCAATCTTATCCTCGTAAGCGTACGATAGATTTTTAATTTCGACAATTGGACCTTTCATAGATCACAGACTCCATTCTTTATAGAATTGGTTAATTATATACTTGATAGGTAGATGGATTTCATAATGACATAGATGCGTAAAAACATGCATAATTTTGTTGGTGCTAGCGCTGTGATTTGCACTCTGGGTGGCCATCCCCGCGGAAAGCGTCCACCAAGAGCGAAAATCACGGGTATATGTTTCAAAAACTATTCATCCATTATAGTAATTATAAAATGATCTTTGTTGTGTCATACTAATCATTAATGATTTTAGCGTATTTGGCTGAGTTTGTAAATAGGAATGATTACGTTTTGTGCAGGAGGTTAGATGACTTTTCAAATAATCGGCACAAATCATTTTCAAGCAGTTTGCTAGCCAAAATGTAGCAATCATTTTATACTGTAGTTAGTGATCGATAACGAAGGAGTGAATGTATTGCTTGATTTTTATTGTTATCCAAAATGTAGTACATGTCGTAAGGCGAAAAAGTGGCTTGATCAAAATCAGGTCAGTTATAACGACGTTGACATTGTTAAACAAACACCAAGTGCGGAACAATTAGCAACAATGATCGAAAAAAGTGAATTACCGATTAAGCGATTTTTTAATACAAGTGGTCAGAAATATCGGGAACTTCAGTTAAAAGATAAGTTAGCAGAAATGACCGATGAAGAAAAGGTTAATCTGCTAGCATCAGATGGTATGTTAATCAAACGTCCACTGGCTTTTGATGGTGAAAAGGTAACGTTAGGATTTAAAGAAGATCAGTTTGAACAGAGTTGGAAATAAAAAAGGAGGCTATCATAATGAGTGTACCAAGCGGTTTAAAGTATTCTAATGAACATGTATGGGTTAAGCAAGAGGACGACAAGTTTAGAGTTGGTATTACAGAACATGCTCAAGATGAGCTCGGAGACATCGTTTTTGTTGAACTGCCAGATGTCGGTGATCAACTAGCTGCTACTGACACATTCGGTAGTGTCGAATCGGTTAAAACCGTTTCAGAGTTATATGCACCTATTTCATTAGTCGTTGTTGAAGTCAATGAAGAGCTCGAGGATAGTCCTGAGCTAGTTAATGAATCACCATATGAGAATGGTTGGTTAATTGTCGTGGAAGCAACTAATGAAGAAGAACTTGATCAACTCCTAACAGCTGAACGATATCAAGGGTTCATTGATCAAGAATAATAATAGTAATACCTAAAAGTGGTATTGACAGAAGAGACAGATTGAGTCACAATGCTCAAGCTAAGTCTTTACGTCAATGCCTCTTTTTTGTAGTTATTTAGATAGAATTAGACCGGTTGGCACGTATTTTAAAAGGTGCTACGATCATTACATCACTTAACTACGAAAAAATTTGTTAGCTGCACGAGTGATTCACTGAATATTATGTAAATTTGAATCGATAACTGAGTCAGCTAACAATTCAGATAGGAGTAATTAAGTTGGAAAAAAAACACTTGATTTTAAAGCTTATTTTAACAGTGGCACTATTTTTTATTTTCTTTTTTATCTTTAGACGGATTATCAATAAAGGGATTGTCTCTTGGTCGATTGTGACAGATGTGCTGACATTACTGCTTATTTTACCATTAAATATAGTGGTCTCATACAGCTTATCCGATCGAATGATTAAGCGATTTATAAACTAATTTAATTAAATAAAAGGACGAATGGCTTCAATAATTTTGATCGGTTTCGCTTGATCTGTTAATTGTTCCACGATCTCACCAGTTTGATTAATGATCACGGTTGTTGGTACCCCCTGGCAATTATAAGCTCGATACGTTTCTAACCCTCGATCGACTAAGGAAGGTTGAGTTAAGAAGTCACGATAAAAACGAACTCCATCACTTGGGTCACGTTCTCTACCGACAACATTAATTGTAAGAAATTTAATTTTTTCAGGATCTGCTACTTGATAAAATTTTTCTTTCAGTGGTAAATCGACTCCACAAGCTGGACACCATGATGTCCAAAATGTTAAGACAATTACTTTCCCTAAATCATCTTCTAAGCTATAATCTCCTTGTTTGTCTAGATAGGATAAGCTGAATTTTGGCGCTTTCATTTTTTCACCTTTTTATGATCAGAATTAAAATATAGTATAGCATGGTGAATATATTTAAAAAAATAATTGACACCGCACTAATCAAGTGCTATGATTACAGATAATTAAATCCGAGATACTCTTATTAAGAGTGGTGGAGGGACTGGCCCGATGAAACCCGGCAACCGTTAAACTGTTAAAGTTTAAAATGGTGCCAATTCCTGCAAAGTGAAAACTTTGGTAGATGAGAGAGCAAGAAGACTATTATAGAGATAAACGTCTTTCTGTTCTTTCAAAAACAGAAAGACGTTTTTTGTTAGGATTTTTTATAGAGCGGGGGAGTCAAATGATTAAAATAAGCCAACTGTCAAAGCGATTTAAATTGGGGATGGAACAGATTGATGCCGTTGATCAAATCAATCTAACGATCAAAGCTGGTGAGATTTTCGGTGTGATTGGCTATAGTGGGGCAGGAAAAAGCACATTTGTCCGTTTAATTAATCGTCTAGAAGAACCAACTAGTGGATCGATTACTGTTGGTGGTGAAGAAATGACAACGTTAAACAAAAAGGATTTAAGAATAAAACGACAAGATATCGGAATGATTTTTCAACATTTTAATTTATTGTGGTCGAGAACCGTCAGTGAGAATATTGCATTTCCACTAGAGATTGCTGGTGTTGAAAAAGCGGAACGAAATGAGCGTGTCAAACAATTGATTGATCTCGTTGGGCTAACTGGAAAAGAAGCTGCTTATCCGTCACAATTAAGCGGTGGACAAAAGCAGCGTGTAGGAATCGCTCGTGCATTAGCGAATCGACCTAAGCTACTACTGTGTGATGAGGCGACATCTGCCTTAGATCCGGAAACGACTGATTCGATCTTATCACTGCTCGTTGATATTAATAAAAAACTAGGTCTAACAATTATTCTGATTACGCATGAGATGCATGTGATCCAAAAGATTTGCCACAATGTTGCTGTAATGGAAAATGGTCGGATTGTTGAACAAGGTGCAGTGTTAGATTTATTTTCAAACCCAAGCCATCAAGTAACGAAAAGATTTGTTGAACAGGTGATGGGTAAACCTGATGAAGAAGTGACTGATGAGACGTTACTGCAATCCGTGTCGACTGGTAAACTATTAAAACTGCAGTTTATTGGTGAATCGACGAATCAATCATTGATTAGCCAGGTTGCCAAAAAGTTTGCGATCGAATTGAACATTTTGCAAGGCAACATTAAGCAAACGCAAGCAGGTCCGTATGGTTCATTATACGTTCATATCACAGGTGATGATCAGCTCGTTGATGAAGCAATTACTTATATTCAATCGACCACCGTGAAAGTGGAGGTGATCAAGCATGGCTGAGTTATTTCCAAATGTTGATTGGCTTGATTTAGTTGTAGCAAGTGGTGAAACACTATATATGACGATCATTGCTATGATTGGGACATTAATTCTTGGGTTAATTTTGGGGCTTGTCCTTTATTTGACATCACCAGATGGACTATGGGAAAATAAACAGCTTCATTTTATTGTTGCTGCAATTGTCAATATTTTTAGAGCAATCCCATTTGCAATTTTAATTATTTTACTATTGCCATTTACAACATTTTTATTTGGAACATTTAGAGGATCAAACGCAGCCTTACCAGCACTTATCATTGGAGCAGCTCCTTTTTATGCTCGCTTAGTTGAGATCGCATTGAGGGAAGTTGATAAGGGTGTGATTGAAGCAGCTGAGTCGATGGGGGCAAAAGTATCAACAGTTATTTTTAAAGTGCTCTTGAAGGAAGCAATGCCTGCTCTCGTGTCAGGGATAACGGTCACGACGATCGCCTTAATTGGCTATACCGCTGTTGCTGGGATGATCGGTGCAGGTGGATTAGGCGATTATGCTTATTATTATGGCTTTACCAGACGTGATTTTGATATTGTCTTTGTTTGTACAGTGTTCATAATTATTATCGTTTTCGTTTTTCAATTCATTGGCGATCTGATTACCAACAAAATTGATAAACGTTAATATAAAAAAACAATAAGGGGAGATAACAATGAGAAAAAGATTATTAGCCATTATTTTTATCGTCGCAAGTCTATTTTTAGTTGCATGTGGTGGGGATTCAGGTTCAGATTCAGAGAGTGAGAGTAATGTGATCAAAGTTGGGGCAACAAGTGTGCCACACGGTGAGATTCTTGAAGAAATCGTTGATGTTTTAAAAGATGAAGGTATTGAACTTGTGATAGAAACGTACACAGATTACGCACTGCCAAACGAAGATTTATCTCGTGGCGAATTGGATGCGAACTTCTTCCAACATGGTCCATATTTAGCAAGTGAAATTAGCAGTAAGGGCTATGATTTAGTCGATCTTGGTGGCGTTCACGTTGAACCGATTGGTGTCTATTCAAAAGAAATCTCAAGTATTGATGAAATTGTACCAGGTACTGAAGTGATCATTAGTCGAAGTGAACCAGATCATGGTCGTATCTTATCATTGTTTGAAGCAAATGGTTTTATTACTTTAGCTGAAGACGCTGAAAAAACAACAGCAACAGTCGATGATATAGTTGATAATCCATATGACTTAACATTTTCACCAGATGTGAATCCTGAATTTTTAGTTGAGGCATATGAGAATGAAGCAGATAAATTAATCGCGATCAATGCCAACTATGCAATTGAAGCTGACTTGTCTCCAGCTGAGGATGCGCTATTCTTTGAAGGCGATGATTCTCAATATGTCAATATTGTCGTTGCACGTGCAGAAGATAAAGATAATGAAAATTTACTAAAGCTTGTTGAAATTTTACAATCTGATGTTGTTGTTGATTTTATTAATCAACAGTACGGTGGAGAAATCATTCCGATAGGCAACAATTAAATTAATCGTGCTCAATTAACTTCAGTGATTGAGAATAGAATCACAGATTTAAAAGCCCCTTTTAACTAGATAAAAGGGGCTTTTTATTTCGTAAGATTGTTTTCACAATTTTGGCTCAATTCACTTCGCCTTTAGTACGATAATATGTTAAGATAGTGACACAAAAACTTTCTATACGATTCGGTGTGGAAAGAGGTTTAGTCTCAGTTGTTAATCTTGATATTAGATTTTAAATAGTATAAGATTGTAATGAGAATAAACTAGGAATGGTATTAATTACTATTCTTTAAAATAAAAAATACTTTTGGAGGTATAGCTGATGGCAGGATCAACTTTAGAAATTAAAGATCTTCATGTAGAAATTGAAGGTAAAGAAATTTTAAAAGGGGTAAACTTAACGGTTAAAGGTGGCGAATTCCATGCAATTATGGGACCTAACGGGACTGGGAAATCAACACTAGCATCTGCAATTATGGGACACCCTAACTATGAAGTAACAAAAGGCTCAATCCTAATGGATGGAGAAGATGTGCTAGAAATGGAAGTTGATGAGCGAGCAAAAGCTGGCTTATTTTTAGGGATGCAATATCCAAGTGAAATTAGTGGTGTAACGACATCTGAATTTTTGCGTTCAGCTATTAATGCACACCGTGAAGAAGGCGATGAAATTCCATTAATGAAATTCATCAAAGAGATGGATAAGACAATGGACTTTTTAGATATTGATACAAATATGGCACAGCGTTATTTAAATGAAGGATTCTCAGGTGGAGAGAAGAAACGAAATGAGATTCTTCAATTAATGTTGATTAAACCTAAAATCGGTATTTTAGATGAAATTGACTCAGGACTTGATATTGATGCATTGAAAGTTGTTTCTAAAGGAATCAATAAACTAAGAAGTGATGCTTTCGGTTGCTTAATTATTACTCACTACCAACGTCTACTCAACTATGTGACACCTGACTTTGTTCATGTCATGATGCAAGGGCGTGTCGTTAAGTCTGGGGGCGCAGAATTAGTTGAACGTTTAGAGGCTGAAGGTTATGAGTGGATTAAAGCTGAGTTAGGAATTGAAGATGAAACAGTTGGTCACGACGCTTAAAGGAGAGGAGAGATTGTATGTCAGTAGAAATGTTGGCAGGCTACACGACAGATTATATTGAAAAATATTCACAACAGAATAATGAACCTGATTGGATGAAGACACTTCGCGCTGACGCATTGAAACAAGCAGACAAGCTTGAGATGCCAAAGCCTGATAAAACAAAGATTACTCGTTGGGACTTTTCGACGTTTTCACACCAAGGAGAAGCTAAAAAAATCTCTGCTCTAGTCGATCTCCCAGATCATATTAAAAAGTTTGTTAATTTAGAATTAGATGAGCAAAACTTAGTGATTTTGCGTAATCAATTTAATAGTTACCAAGCTTTATCAGCTGATTTAAAAGATCAGGGTGTTATTTTTACCGATATCTTTACAGCGATGCAAGAACACGCAGACTTAGTTCAGAAGTATTATATGAATGAAGCTGTCAGTGTAGATGAGCATAAATTAACAGCTGTTCATGCGGCATTAATGAATGGTGGAGTTTTCTTATATGTACCGAAAAATGTCGTCATTGAGACACCTGTACAAGCGATTTTTTGGCAAGAAGATAAAGACTTAGCTTTATTTAACCACGTGATTATCGTCGCAGAAGAAAATAGTCAAGTGACCTATGTTGAAAATTACTTGTCTGACCATCAAGAAACAAAAACAGTTGCGAACGTGGTTGCAGAAGTTTTTGCAAAAGATAACGCGTCAATCTCATATGGTTCAGTTGATCATTTTGCATATGGGACAACAGCTTATATTAATCGACGTGGCATGGCTGATCGTGATGCTGAAATTAAATGGGCACTTGGTCAAATGAATGATGGCAACACGCTGTCAGAAAATGTTACGCATCTATTAGGTGATAATTCTTTCTGCTACGCTAAAGCTGTTTCGGTTGGTCGTGGCGATCAAACACAAAACTTTACTGCTAAAACAGTTAATTATGGTAAAGCATCAGACGGCCTGATTTTACAGCATGGCGTGATGAAAGATCGTGCAACTGCAATTTTCCATGGGATTGGAAAAATCGAACATGGTGCAACGAAGGCAAATGCAGAGCAAGAATCTCGTGTCTTGATGCTAAATAAGGATGCTCGTGGTGATGCAAACCCGATCCTGTTAATTGATGAAGATGATGTAACGGCAGGACATGCGGCCTCAGTTGGTCGCGTCGATCCACTCCATCTCTATTATTTAATGAGTCGAGGAATTTCACAAAAAGAAGCAGAGCGCTTAATTATTCATGGTTTCTTAGCTCCGGTTGTATCAAGTATCCCAATCGAAGCTGTTCGTAAGCAATTAACGGATGTTATCGAAGGGAAAGTCTATTAAGATGGATGTTAACACAATCCGTGCTGACTTTCCGTTGTTAAATCAAGAAGTAAATGGTCACATGCTCGTTTATTTAGATTCGGCAGCAACCGCACAAAAACCGAATCAAGTAATTGAAGCTGTTAACGGGTACTATCGATTAAATAACGCAAACGTTCACAGGGGTGTGCATACGATTGGTACACGTGCAACCGAGCAATACGAAGGTGCTAGAGATCGTGTTCAGCAGTTTATTAATGCTAAACATAGGGAAGAAATTATTTTCACAAGAGGGACAACAACAGCAATTAATATCGTGGCTATGAGTTATGGTAATCAAAACTTGACTCCTGACGATGAGATTGTGATTACCCAAATGGAACACCATAGTAATATTATTCCTTGGCAGCAACTAAGCAAACGAACAGGTGCAAGATTAAACTATATCCCAATGGAAGCTGATGGAACAATTTCATTAACTGAAGTTGAAAAAACAATCACATCAAAAACAAAGATTGTTGCAATTACGCAAGTCTCTAACGTGTTAGGCACGATCAATCCGATTAAGGAGATTGCAGAAATTGCTCATCGACATGGGGCTGTACTGTTAGTTGACGGAGCGCAAGGCGTGCCACATCTTAAAGTAGATGTACAAGACTTAGATTGCGATTTTTATGCTTTTTCAGGTCATAAAATGTGTGCACCGACTGGAATTGGTGTTTTATATGGTAAAAAGTCGTTATTAGAAGCGATGGAACCTGTTGAATTTGGTGGTGAAATGATTGATTTCGTCGATCTCTATGATTCAACCTGGAAAGAGCTCCCGTGGAAATTTGAAGGGGGAACCCCGATTATCGCTGGAGCAGTTGGTCTTAAGGCTGCGATTGATTATTTAGAAGACATCGGTCTTGACCAAATTGCCTTACATGAAAAAGAGCTTGTGGATTATGGACTTGAACAAATTAAAACAATTGAAGGAATCGAAGTATACGGTCCAACAGAACGTGCCGGACTAATTACCTTCAATTTAACTGATGTTCATCCGCATGATACGGCAACAGTTTTAGATACAGAAGGTATTGCAGTTCGTGCTGGTCATCACTGTGCGCAACCGTTAATGAAATGGCTTGACGTTACAGCAACAGCACGGGCAAGCTTTTATTTATATAACACAAAGCAAGATGTCGATCGTTTTATTGCTGGATTAAAGAAAACAAAGGAGTTTTTCACCAATGTCTTTTAACAACTTAGATAGCTTGTATCGACAGGTTATAATGGATCATTATAAAAACCCTCGAAACCATGGGGCATTACCAGAAAACGCATTAACATTAGAAATGAATAACCCCACTTGTGGTGATCGAATTGAAGTTCACTTAATGATTGAAGACGATCTAATTAAAGACGTCAAGTTTGAGGGGGAGGGGTGTTCAATCAGTTTAGCTTCAGCCTCAATGATGACGGAAGCTATTAAGGGTCAAAAACTTGAGAATGCACTAGCGATGTCTGAAACATTTTCTAAATTAATGCTTGGTGAGATCGATGAGCTATCTGATGAAGATATGGGTGATGCTGAAGCACTTCAAGGGGTTTCGAAATTCCCAGCACGAATTAAGTGCGCAACTTTAGCGTGGAAGGCAATGGAAAAGGCTACAAATCAAGGCGAATAATTTTCCGTGTCTTAAAAAAATAAGGAGGGCTAATCATGGTAAAAAATGTACCTGAGTTTAGTGAATATAAATACGGGTTTCATGATAAAGATGTCTCAATTTTTCGTACCGATAAAGGGTTAGACGAACAAATCGTTAGACAGATTTCTGAAATGAAAAATGAACCGGAATGGATGCTTGAATACCGCTTGAAAGCATTAGAGCATTTTTATAAAAGACCAATGCCACAGTGGGGTGGTGACCTATCTGAACTTGACTTTGATGATTTAACTTATTACGTTAAACCAACAGAAAAGTCAGAGCGTTCGTGGGATGAAGTACCTGAAGAGATTAAACGAACTTTTGACCGTTTAGGTATTCCTGAAGCAGAACAAAAATATTTAGCAGGTGTATCTGCACAGTATGAGTCAGAAGTTGTTTACCAAAGTCTTAAAAAAGATCTTGCTGAGTTGGGGATTATATTCCAAGATACAGATTCTGCACTTCAAGAGCACGAGGAATTATTTAAAGAGTATTTTGGGACAGTTGTTCCATACACAGACAATAAATTTTCTGCATTAAACTCTGCGGTATGGTCTGGAGGTTCATTTATCTATGTACCAAAAGGTGTTAAATCTGATACACCACTACAAGCATATTTCCGAATTAACTCAGAAAATATGGGTCAATTTGAACGGACTTTAATTATTGTTGATGAAGAGGCTTCAGTACATTATGTTGAAGGCTGTACTGCGCCAACGTTCTCATCAAGTTCACTGCATAGTGCTGTCGTTGAAATTATCGTTAAGAAAGACGCTTATTGCCGCTATACAACGATTCAAAACTGGGCAAATAACGTCTATAACTTAGTCACAAAACGTGCAACTGTCCAAGCAAACGGAACGATGGAATGGATCGATGGTAACTTAGGTTCTAAGTTAACAATGAAATATCCATCAATTATGTTAATGGGGGAAGGTGCAAGAGGAAATACATTATCGATTGCGCTTGCAGGTAAAGGCCAAATGCAACACGCAGGTGCGAAAATGTTCCACCTCGCACCAAACACATCATCAACGATCGTGTCAAAATCGATTTCACACAGTGGTGGGAACGTGTCTTACTTAGGTCTTGTCCACTTTGGTCGTAAGGCAGATGGTGCACGTGCAAATATTGAGTGTGACACGATGATTATGGATAACCAGTCAACGTCTGACACGATTCCATATAATGAAATCTTAAATGATAACATTTCACTTGAGCACGAAGCGAAGGTTTCAAAAGTATCGGAAGAACAATTATTCTACTTGATGAGCCGTGGTCTAAGTGAAATTGAAGCAACAGAAATGATCGTAATGGGCTTTATCGAGCCATTTACAAAAGAACTCCCAATGGAATATGCTGTTGAGATGAACAGATTGATAAGTTTCGAGATGGAAGGAAGTATTGGTTAAAGCTTTAAAACCCTTGTTACGCAAGACGTGACAAGGGTTTTGTGTGTTTAAATTAATAGTCCTTAAACAAGCCAAACAACCCTGGTTCGATTGTTAATTCTCTAAAATCAGGATCATTATATCGCTTTCGCCAAGTAGCGTAGCGCATTTGAAAAATTTCTCCGCGTTTCTTTTGATTAAAGAGTTGGCAGAACTTAATTGCTTGCTCGCAATATTGTTTTCCCTCAGTAACATTTTTTTGACAAAATGCTAAAATACCACGATTAAAGATAAAATTTAAATGAGGATCTAATAGTTCTAACTCTTTAGAATACTGTTCTTCAAAAATTAAGATTGTTTCTTCAGCATAATCATATCGTTGATGATAAACAAATGTAGAAAAATTATTTGTGAGAATGGTGTATAGTAAACTCATATATTGTGGAATCGATTGATAAAGCTTACTTTTTTTAAGTGCTGTTTTCATTAAAAAGTACGTTGTCTCAACTTCAAAAACAAACCCAAAAATGGCGTAGAGTCGGAGCTCCATTTCTCCCCAATCATCAACTTGCATTAAGTAGTTTTGAAGTGCATGATTATTTACTAATTCACCTGTTTGATTTGCTTCGATTAATGCATCAATAAAATAGACTAAAAATTGTTTCCAACTGTATGGGCTTAGCACAGTATCTTTAAGACGTTGCTTCATCTTTTCGAGATTGTCATAATCGTTTGCATCATGATAGACGATTAGCTCATTAAAAAAATCACGTAAATGTTTTTCAAAGTCATGACCGATTAGAAAGTGGAATTCTTGAGGTGTTGTGTTCACATTTTGTAAAAGTTCATGAAATAAATCGACCGGGATCATTGATTGGTCGTTTTCAAACCGAGAGAGCTGAGAAATCGATAACGTATTTCCAACGGCTTCTTTTAATGTGAAGCTCTTTCCTTTTCGAATTTGTTTGAATGTTTTTCCATAAGACATTAGGTCACCTCATTTTTGCAGATATGCAAATTTTGATTTATCATCATTATACTTCCTTCACACTAAAAAGTGAAATAAGAAAAGGAAGTGATTGCGGGTGTTTTTCTATATTAAACGTTTTTGGAAAGAAAATAGTATTGTTTTTTTATTGATGCTCATAACAGGTGTATGTCAAACAGTTGCTGGTGTATTAACGGCTTATGCTCTGAATGCTCTCATCGAGTTTGATTATCAAAGCTTTTTCATAATATTGCTGATTATTCTGGGTGTCTATTTTGTCTTTTTATTATTTATGAATTTTGAAATTAACAAGCAGAGTCAAACGATGCAGATGATGTCGACAACGATTCGAATGGATATGACTGAGCGAATGGAAAGGGCGAGTTATTCGGGATTTCATGAAAAGCAGGTGGGTACTTACGCCTCTTGGTTAAGTACAGATATTAATACGATCGAGACACATGGATTTGATCAATTTTATGCTGTTGTAAAAGGGGTAATTGCAACGTTTACTGCGATCATTGGGTTATTTGTTTTTCATTGGAGCATTGTGCTTTGGACATTGCTTATTTCTGGATTGACCTTGTTATTACCAAAAATGTATCAGAAGAAGTTAGCAAATGTTTCGCTAAAGACAACAGAAGAAGGGGAACATTTTTTAAGTCGAATCACTGATGTATTGAATGGCTTTGATACGCTCTTTTCATTCAATTTATTAAAAAAGATTACAACTGATACTGAAAAAGCTTCATTAGTTTTGGCTAAAGCGAAAAATAAGCGAGCAAGTATCATTGCAAAGGTTGCTATTCTAGGAGCTTTAGGGAATATTTTTGGTCAGTTGTCTATCTTAGGATTGACGGGGTATTTAGCATTTCTATCGGTTGTTTCAGTTGGTGCCTTTTCTGCAACAGGTAATTTAGCAAGTACTGTATTTAATACAGTCGGAAATCTCAGTCAACAAATAGCGAGCTTCCAATCTGTTGGACCGATCTTTGACAAGTTTGAAAAAATTAAGAGTCGTTCGCAACAAGTTAATCAAAAAATTGATCAAGTTGATTCAGGTATTATCCTGAAAAATATGAGCTATGCTTATGGAGACAAACAGGTCTTGGAACATATCAATCAAGTATTTGATTTAGGAAAGAAATATGCGATTGTTGGCGCTAGTGGAAGTGGAAAAACAACTTTACTCAATATATTAAATGGGAAGTTAACAGATTATACGGGTTCAATTATCTTTAATGGTTATGAATTGAACGCATTATCAGGGTATGATTTGAGAGAAGCAATTTTATATCTTGACCAACAGCCATATCTTTTCGATGGAACAATTCGAGATAATATTACCCTCGGTGAATCATTTACAGACGAAGAAATTATGCTCGCATTGGAGCAAAGCTCATTGCAAGAAGTTGTCGCTCAACTTCCAAATGGAATTGATACATCAATTGGTGAGAGTGGGCGCTTGCTTTCCGGTGGGCAAAAACAACGTGTTACATTGGCAAGGGGGTTGATTCGTGGCAAACAAATCATTTTACTTGATGAAGGAACGTCTAGTCTTGATCAGAAAAGTGCATTAGAAATTGAAGAAAGCTTAATGAGTCAAAAAGATCTAACAGTCATCATGATTACACATCATTTGCGTGAAGAAATTAAAGAAAAATTAGATGATGTATTAAGGCTTTCTTCTCAATAAAAATAGAACATATAACTAGAACCTATTTTGTATCTTTCTCGCAAATGGGTTTTTGTTATGTTCAATTCTTTACAAATTTAATTAAGTTCTAAATACTAGATTTATATTTGAGTGTTATAATGATGGAAAATGATATTCTGTAAAATTGATAGTTAGGACAGGGGTAAATCAATATGAAAGAAAATATATATTTCTATTATACGAGTGATTTACATAGTTATTTTGAGAATTGGCCTAAAATTACCTATTTTCTTCAGCGAAAAATTACTGAACGAAACAAACATAACCAAGACTATTTTTTGTTAGATAATGGCGATCACATCGATCGCGTTAATCCTATATCGGAAGCATTAAAGGGAAAAGGTAATGTAGAGCTCTTAAATAAAGCGAATTATGATGTGATTAATCTCGGGAATAACGAAGGGATCACGCTAACGAAAGAAGAATTAACAAGGCTTTATGCCGATGTAGAATTTAAAATTGCCTGTGCAAATTTATCGTGTCAAGATGGTAGTGATCCGGAGTGGCTTCAACCCTATCAGATTTTAACGACAGACTCTGGTGTGAAAATTGGTGTGATTGGCTTAACCGCACCGTTTGCTGATTTTTATTCACCTTTAGGTTGGCAAATTGATGACCCTCTCGAAACGTTGCGACAATACCTTGCTCAACTAAAAGGAAAAACCGATGCGATTATTTTATTATCTCATTTAGGTGTTGATCCAGATCGAGTAATTGCTGAGCAATATCCTGAGATTGATGTCATCATTGGCGGACATACACATCATTTATTTGAAACAGAAGAAGTTTATGAAGAGGCAATTTTAACCGGGGTTGGCAAGTCAGGCTTTTATGTAGGTGAGGTTTGTTTAACCTGGGATCATCAACAAAGAAAATTAATCAATAAAACTGCAATTGCTCATCCAATTCCAGATGATCATGTTGATCAAGAAACTGCTGCTTTAATAAAAAAACAACAAGAAGAGTCTGACCTATTGTTAAGTAAAGAAGTCGTTAAGTTAAAAGAACCACTTGAGGTCGATTGGCATCAAGAAACGTTTCTAATTAAACAATTAACAGAGACTTTGAAAGACTGGACGAAAGCGGATGTTGCGATGTTAAATGCGGGTATTCTGCTTGGAGGGTTTGAACAAGGGGTTGTAACTGAGCGAGATATCCATCGTATTTGTCCACATCCGATTAATCCGTGTGTTGTTCGTGTAACAGGTCAAGAACTCTTAGAAATTGTTCGGGCAGGATTAGCGGAAGCCTATCAACAAATCCAAGTTAAGGGCTACGGTTTTCGAGGAAAAGTGATGGGGGTTTTAGTTTATGCAGGATTGGCTAAAGAAGATCACGAAAATAAGCAGTTTATTGATCAGTTAATCATTAACGGACAGCCATTAGATTTAAACCAGTCTTATCGGTTAGCAACAGCCGATATGTTTACGTTTGAACATTTATCGCTACAAATTTCACGTGCTCAAGCAAAAGAATTTTACTTACCTGAATTTATGAGAGATTTATTGCGTCAAGCTTTAATACAGATAGCAGGTCACTAAAATTTAACTTCATTTTTGTCGAATCATGTCGATAAATGAATTATGAACTTAGTAATTTAACTTAATTATTAATTGAGACGAAGGTTAGGGGACCATTATGAGATTAGTAACGACAAGGGGATTAAGAGAAGGAAATGAATTGGCCAAGCCAATCTATAATGACAAGGGTAGGATTTTAGTACAAAGTCATGTAAAACTAACACGTCCGATTATTAATCGATTACTCGAATTAGGTGTGACGTTTGTTTACATTAAGGATGAATTGTCTGAAGACATCTTAATTCACTCGACGATTTCAGAGCAAGTGAAGGCAGACTCGATTCATACGGTTAAATCTGTTTTTAAATCATTTAAAGATACAGGCTTTAAAAATAATTCCTTTTTATTAGATAAAACAACTCAAAAGATGACGTCTGTGGTTGATCGTTTAATTAACCAGATTCAATCAGATGAACAAGTGCTAACACTAATGTCAGATATATTTATTAGTGATGACTATTTATTTGAGCATTCTGTCGATGTGGCGATCTACTCGATTGCGCTAGCTAATGAATTAAAATATTCTAAGAGTGAGATAAGAGAAATTGGCTTAGGTGCTTTGCTTCATGATATAGGTAAAGTGTTTATTCCAGAGGTTATTTTAAAAAAGACGAGTCAATTGACAGAGGGTGAATTTGAGACGATTAAAACGCATCCGGAATTAGGTTTTGAGTACTTAAGAAAAACAGATTTCCCACTTCTTGTTGCGCACTGTGCCTATCAGCATCATGAACGGTTAAATGGATCTGGTTACCCAAGGGGTTTAACAGGCGATAAGATACATAAGTATGGAAAGATTTTAGCGATCACTGACGTATTTGGTGCTGTCACGAGTGACCGAGTCTATCGTGATGCCATGCTTCCACAGGAAGGATTAGAGATTTTATATGGAGGAAGCGGGACATTATTTGATCAAGATATGGTTCGTACGTTCCGTGATAGCATTACGATTTATCCGAATGGTGTGACCGTTGAGCTTAATAACGGTGCACATGCTATTGTTGTAAGACAGAATAAAAAGTTATCAAATCGACCGGTTGTTCGTGTGTTCAGTCACGATAATGAAACAGTCACTCCATATGACCTTGATCTTGCTGAAGAGTTGAACATTACAGTTGTTGGCTAGAAAGTATAATCGATGCTTAATTTTATCCCTTCCAGCATATATATAGTCTATGTTGGGAGGGATTGTTGTGTGGCGAAAAAAAAGGCGATATGTTGGGACGAAGAAGGATTTATTTGCGCTAACAACAGTTATTTTTTTCTTGATTACATTATTAAGCATCGTTTATGTCAATAATCGAGTAAAGCCGATTTTATTAGAAATTGCGGAGACTCGAAATGAACAGTATGCCAATATGGCGATGGGCATCGCAATCGGAAATCAAATCAATCAAGACTTGGAAATAGGTGAGCTAATTACGTTTCAATATGATCAAAATGGACGGGTCGTCAGCTATCAAGTTAATGCGGCATTAGAAACACAAATTCAACGTAATATTCAGTTTAGAGTTGAACAGTTTCTGAAACTATTGGAACAAGGAGCGGTTCCTGAACAAGCCGATTTATCAGCTCTCGATTTAAGTCAATCAGAAATCGAGCAAATTCATAGACAAGCGAGCTTAATTGAGATTCCGTTAGGCCAAGCATTTGGTGTGCCGTTACTGGCTAATTTGGGTCCTAAAATTCCGGTTAATTTAGAAGTGATTGGTTTTGTCAATACGAAGGTTGAGACGTTGATTACTGGGATGAAAATTAATAGTGTTCACATTGAACCTGTTGTTCATATAAATGTTGAGATTCGCACGGTTATTCCTTTTGGTTCAAAAACGGCAATGATTGATCAATCGATTCCAATTGGTAGTGGTGGTTATAGTGGCGAGGTTCCGCTTTATTATAATGCGAATCCAAATGATGATATTCCGCTATCGATCCCGTTAGAGCCTGTTGAGTAATTTTTTTTAAAAAAGTTCCCTAAATGTTCACACAATAGCCTTTGACACTTGATCAACTAACAGATATAATCGATCAATGTCAGAAAAAAATAAATCTTTCGATAATTTTCATTATTTTTAAAAGAATATTTTCATAGTACTTTAAATACTTCAGATGTCGGTTCTGGTGTATGAAGTATTTGAAGTGAAAATTGTCGGAATATTCTTTTTTGTATCAAGGGGGAATTTAGAGATATGGAAAATAGATCACAATGGGGTTCGCGTTTGGGGTTTCTTTTAGCAGCGATGGGTTCTGCAATCGGCTTGGGTAACATTTGGCGCTTCCCGGCTGTGGCGTATGAAAATGGTGGGGGTGCTTTTTTTATTCCGTACTTATTTGCTTTATTAACAGCAGGGATACCGATGTTAATAATGGAATTTACGATTGGCCATAAATATCGTAGTTCGGCTCCTCGTGCTTTAAAACGAATCAGTGGTGGTATGGAGTGGATTGGCTGGTGGCAAATTGCCATTTCATTTGTTATTTCAACTTATTATCCGGTAATTGTCGCATGGGCAAGCATGTATGCTTATTTTTCTTTTTCACAGGCTTGGGGGAATAACCCTGAATCTTTTTTTATGAATGATTTTTTAAATCGAACAGACCCAGGTACATTTGGTTCAATCGTTCCAAGTGTTTTATGGCCAATGATCATCATTTGGGTAATTGTGTTTGTTATTTTATTTAGAGGGGTTAATAAAGGAATTGAACTAGCAAACCGAATTTTTATTCCGTTATTATTAATTTGCTTTTTATTAATTGTCATCAGAGCCGTCACACTACCAGGTGCATTCACAGGATTAGAGGCATTTTTTGCACCAGATTGGTCGTCGATTATGGATGGATCTGTCTGGGTTTCGGCTTATGCACAAATTTTCTTTAGTTTATCAATTGGTTTTGCGATTATGGTTACATTTTCATCTTATTTACCTAAAAAGTCTGATATAACGAACAATGCATTTATTACTGGTTTTTCGAATTCATCGTTTGAGTTATTAGCAGGGATTGGTGTTTTTGCTGCATTAGGTTTTATGGCAGCTCAAACAGGTCAAGAGGTTTCAGAAGTTGTCGAGGGTGGTGTTGGTTTAGCATTTGTCGTCTTTCCTGAGATCGTCAGCCAAATGCCAGCGTCAGGCCTGTTTGGGTTTCTCTTCTTCGCCTCACTTGTATTGGCGGGTATGTCATCAATGGTTTCGATCTCTGAGACTTATATTGCTGGCGTACAGGAGAAGTTTAATGTTTCACGCCGTACATCAGTATTGATCGGTGTCGGCTTCGCTTCAGTTGTTTCGCTGTTGTTTGCTACGCAAGGTGGTTTAGTTTTACTTGATACGGTTGATTACTTTATTAATAACTACGGCATTGCTTTAGCTGGGCTGATCCAAGTTGTTGGGATCGCTTGGTTTGCTAGAGAACTTAACAACCTACAAGCTCACGCCGACAGTGTATCGGATATTTTACTCGGCTCATGGTGGCAGTTTTCGTTACGTTTTATCACACCCCTTGTCTTAGGTTATATGATGATTCAAAACTTAAGAACGGATATGACGAGTGATTATAGTGGGTATCCTAGCGAGTTTTTATTTAATTTTGGTTGGATGGTTGCGATTGGGGCGATGATTTTTGGTGTGTTTATTACGATGAAAAAATGGCCGAATGAAAAGTAATCATAAGGAGTGAGGAATGATGTCAGCATCAGCAATTGTTATGATGATGATTGGTATGTTAATTATTTGGGGTGGGTTAGCTGTTAGTGTGATCCACGCATTTAAGTCAAGTAAATAAGCTAGTCAGTAAAATAAGCGTTGTTCATCTAAGATCTAACAACGCTTATTTTTGTTGCTCTGCTCTTTTTAATGAAGGAAAAGGGTCAAATGCCCATTGATTTTCACCATTATCTTTATACATACCATAGTGTAGATGTGGAGGAAACTTACCTGATGTCCCTGGAGGGCCGTACCCAGTTGATCCAACATAACCAATGACTTGTCCAGGCTCGACAATATCACCTACATTTAAATCAGCTTCAAAACCATGTAAATGAGCATAGTAGTGATAAATATTATCTAGATCACGAATACCGATTCGCCAGCCACCATATCGATTCCAGCCTTTGATTTCAATTGTGCCGTAAGTCGTTGCTCTCACAGGTGTACCATAACCGGCAAAAATATCTGTTCCTTCATGAATTCTTCGTCCACCAAATCCGCGTGCATCTCCCCACGTGCTTCTGTAGCTGTAATTAAAATGTTTCGGTACAGGAAAGGCGCGCTCATCAAGTGCAGTCGTTCGATATGTCTGATAAATTTTTGCGTTTTGTTTAATTGTTTTTACCGCTAATGGACGCTGATAATAATCCCACAAAGCTTGTTGGATATTGAGTTCGTTTAAACCATAGGATGATAAATAATCAGCGATTGTATAGAGTTGATCTTCTGGGTTATCTGGATCAGCTAAACCATCACCATTTCCATCTTTGCCAATCCCATGGTGAAGATTGATTGCTGTTATCGATTGATACTGGTCAATATTTGTGATCCCAAACCATTGATGTTCAGGCAACGTAATTGAGATCGATCGTTTATCTTGATGAATTTGTCGTTCATATTGATCGATGGCCGCTAAATAATACCACGGGACTTGCGAAATGGCTTCAGTTTTTCGGTAGAGTGCTTCTCTTTCCGTGTCTAAATCAAGTTCTTCACTAGCTAGATTAGTGATCGCAAACAATTGAAAAAAGATCAGAAAACAAAGCATTATTTTAATCATCAATACAACCTCATTTTAGAAAGTTAATACATTTAATATGGTCAAAAAAACCGGAATCATAACTACCAGTTTGAACCAACCAGTTTTTGAGAACTTCAGCTGTTGAAGTTTATGACTCTGTGCTAAAATAGAAACGAACATGTCTTATACTGTTATAATTTAATGATGACTAGGATTATTTATAAAAGGGGTATCGTCACATGATAGAAGAAGTAGTCGTAGAAGGTCAGGTTTATCAATTGGTTGAAAATTATAAAAGTGGCTTTGACAAAAAAGTGTTTGCCGAAAGGTATAGTGATATTTTAGCGAAGTATGACTTTATTGTTGGCGATTGGGGCTACGACCAATTAAGGCTAAAAGGCTTTTTTGATGATCAAAATCCTAAGGCGACGTTTGATACGAAGGCAGCGGCAATCGATGATTACTTATTAGAGTATTGTAATTTTGGCTGTGCCTACTTTGTCGTCAAACGAATTGTTAAGTAATTAAAAAACGCTTAGTTTTTCACTCAATAAAAAGTGAAAGCTAAGCGTTTTTGTTTCGTTTAATCAACTTCTTCATCATTTGCCAAACTATGAGCAAGTCGACTCGATGCAGCTGCAGCAATTGCGCCGATAATATCATCAAGGAATGTGTTGCACTTTCCAGTTGACTTATCATTGAGATCCTTTAAAATTCCAGGCTTCTGTTTATCGATAAAACCATAATTGGTGAAACCGATCGACCCATAGACGTTGACGATTGACAGAGCGATAATCTCATCAATGCCATATAACCCTTCATCAGTAAAAATCGTCTCTTGAAGCGGGGAATCTAATTTCCCTTGTTCAGCAAGGACATCAAGTTGAATTCCAGTGATGACAGCATTTTGCACTTCACGTTTACTTAAGACACGATCGACGTGTTTAATACACTTTTCTAACGTTAATGATTCTTGGTAAGGTGACTGAAGATAATGAACTAGCTCACCGATATCTTTAAGTGTGACACCGCGTTCTTTAATCCATTCACGGGCTTTTCTTTCTAGAGCTGTTTTTGGTTTTTCTTCTGACATGTAACCCCATCCCATCTGCAAATTATTTAGTCATATTCTAACGAAAATTATTGATTTTTACAAATTGTTACACAGTACTTACGGATGTTCTTACTATAACCGATCATATCACTAATCAAACAAAAAAGATATTGAAAGGATTGCAAGACACGTTTATAATGGTTGGAAAGGAATTTTCACTTTTTTCTGAAATTTACGTTAATTTATCTTGAATCAATTCGAACTTAGATGTATAATGTCCACTATGAACAAACATTTGTACATTATGAGAGAACAAAAAGGGGAGGCATTAAAATGGATACGGTAAAAATAGGCTTGTGTGGACTAGGGACGGTTGGAACGGGTGTTGTCAAAGTGTTACAAGGACACCAAGAAAGAATTCAACATATGTTAGGTTGCAAAATTGAAATTGAAAAAGTTTTAGCACATGATATTTCTAAAGCAAGGGATGTTGAGATTGATCCAAATTGGTTAACGACAGATCCATCTGACCTTGTAGATCATGATGAGATTGAAGTGATTGTTGAAGTAATGGGTGGAATCGATGAAACATATAAAATCCTAGAACGTGCATTAAAAAATAAAAAGCATGTTGTTACGGCTAATAAAGACTTAATGGCATTGCACGGTCAAAAATTAATTCAAATCGCAAAAGAAAATCAGTGTGATATTCAATATGATGCGAGTATCGCTGGTGGTATTCCGATTGTTCGAACATTAGTTGATGGCTTGGCTTCTGATCATATTGAAAAAGTAATGGGGATTGTTAATGGGACGACAAACTTTATTATGACAAAGATGACGAAGGAAGGTTTAGACTTTGACGTTGTCTTAAAAGAAGCGCAAAAATTAGGTTTTGCTGAAGCGGATCCGAGTGCAGATGTTGATGGACTTGATGCTGCTCGTAAGATGGTTCTATTAGCTAATTTAGCATTTAAAATGGAATTAAATCTTGATGATGTCAAAGTGAAAGGGATTCGACAAGTTACCCAAGAAGATATTAATTTTGCCGATAATTTAGGCTATACAATCAAATTAATCGGGATTGCTTCAATGGATGACCATAAGGCCGAAGTGACTGTTGAACCAACACTTTTACCGAAAGATCACCCATTAGCACTCGTTAATGATGAATTTAACGCTGTTTTTGTCCACGGTGAAGCGGTGGGAGAAACAATGTTCTATGGACCGGGAGCTGGTAGTTTACCAACAGCAACAGCGGTCGTATCAGACTTAATGGAAGTCATTCGTCATTTACGCTTAGGAATCAGTGGGAAATCATATGTTGAACCACAATTCAAACGACAATTAAAGGCTGATCATGAAAAATTCTCACGCCATTTTATCCGTTTAGACGTTGAAGATCAAGCGGGTGCTTTCCAAGAGATCACAAACGTTTTTTCTGAAAACAGTGTGAGCTTTGCGAAAATTTTGCAATTACCAGCTAAAGAAAAAGGTCGAGCAGAAATTGTGATGGTCACACACCATATCAGTCAAGAACAGTTACTAAAAAGTATGCAAGCACTAGAAAAACTAACAGTAGTCAAACGACTAATTAGTCATTATCGAGTGGATGGGGAGGAATAATTGATGGCGTGGCAAGGACTTTTACAAGAATATAAAGCATTTTTACCGATAACTGATCACACACCAATGATTAGCTTACATGAAGGGAATACACCGTTAATCAAATTAGAAAAAATTTCTGAAAAATATGGAATTGAAGCCTATGCAAAAGTAGAGGGAATTAACCCAACAGGCTCATTTAAAGATCGTGGTATGGTAATGGCGATTGCAAAGGCAATTGAAGATGGTGCGAAAACAGTCATCTGTGCCTCGACTGGTAATACGTCTGCTTCAGCGTCTGCTTATGCAGCAAGAGCTGGACTAAGATCAATTATTATTATCCCAGAAGGTAAAATCGCTCAAGGGAAACTTGCTCAAGCAGTTATGTATGGGGCAGAAACCTATTCAATTGAAGGAAACTTTGATGATGCATTGAGAATGGTAAGAAAATTAGGTGAACGAGACGATATTACCCTCGTGAACTCTGTTAACCCGTATCGAATTGAAGGACAAAAAACAGCTGCTTTTGAAGTGTGTGACGTCCTTGGAACAGCTCCTGACTATTTATTCATTCCAGTCGGTAATGCTGGGAATATTACAGCTTATTGGAAGGGATTCAAAGAGTATCATGAGTTAAAACAAACAGGCTTACCGAAAATGATGGGCTACGAGGCAAGTGGCTCAGCTGCGATTGTCAATGATCGAGTGATTGAAAATCCTGAAACAGTTGGAACAGCAATCCGAATCGGTAACCCAGCAAGTTGGAAGCAAGCAGTTGCTGCTCGTGATGAATCAGGTGGGCTTATCGATGAAATTACCGATGATCAGATGATTGCCGCTTACCAATGGCTTGCTGAAAATGAAGGGATTTTCGCAGAACCAGCTTCTAACTCATCAATTGCTGGATTGTTTAAGGCATTAGAAGCGGGGCAAGTTGAAAAAGGTGCAAAAGTTGTTTGTGTTTTAACAGGAAACGGGTTAAAAGATCCAGATACTGCGATTGAGTACAGCACTATTAAACCAACTGTCTTACCAAATGATGATGACGTTGTGATTCGGGAAATTGTAGGTCGTGACTCACAATGACTTTTATGATTAAAGTGCCAGCCACTACTGCAAATATAGGGGCTGGCTTTGATTCAATTGGGATTGCATTAAATTTATATTTAACGTTGAAAGTGACCGAGGCAGATCGACTGGAATTTGTTCTCCTGTCAGATCAACTTGAAGGGTTACCGACAGATGAATCGAATTTTATTTATCAGATTGCCAAAAGAGTAGCAGAGAGATATCAAGTCGATATCTTACCACCATGTCGGATTGAAATGACAAGTGAGATTCCATTTGCGAGGGGACTCGGCAGTAGTGCGACAGCGATTGTTGCGGGAATCGAGCTTGCCAATCAATTGTTGCAATTAAACTTAACAGCTGATGAAAAAGTATTGCTTGCAACTGAGATTGAAGGGCATCCTGACAATGTTGCACCTGCTGTTTTGGGTGGTTGTGTGATCGGTCATTATGATCAGACACTTGAAACGATTCGTGTTCCGATTGATGACTTAAGTTTTGTCACGATCATCCCCGACTTCGAATTAAAAACAAGTGATGCGCGCGAGATTTTACCTAAACAATTCACACACAGTGAGAGTGTAAGAGCAAGTAGTGTTGCCAATGTTAGTGTTGCAGCGATCTGCCAACAAAACTGGCCCGTATTAGGGAAGTTGATGAAAAAAGATCTATTTCATCAGCCTTACCGAAAAGCGTTAATTCCTCATTACACTCAAATTGAAGATACTTTAGCAGACAATGTCTATGGTTTATATTTGAGTGGTGCTGGACCAACAATGATCGCTCTAGCAAGTCAGGAACAAGTAAATAAACACTTTGATCATTGGAAGGAAGCTTTTCCACAATTGGATTGGCACGTACTTGAGGCTGTTAATCAAGGGGTATCTGTTAAGTAATTCATTTATACAGCATACTAAAAAGACTACTTTAGCAAATCCAAAGTAGTCTTTTTAGCTTGTTCGTTTTTAAAAAGTGCTTCTATTTACAACTCAAACAATTTGTTCTATTTCACGTACGCCAGGCACTTCTGATACGAGGGCACGCTCAATTCCTGCTTTAAGTGTTAACGTTGAGCTCGGGCAGTTCCCACATGCTCCAAGTAAACGGAGACGTACAATTCCTTGATTGACATCAACTAGTTCTACATCGCCACCGTCACGCAGTAAGAATGGACGTAATCTCTTTAAAACTTCTTGGACTTGTTCTTGCATCATCCATCTACTCCTTTCTGTCTCACTTTTTCAATTATACCATTTATTTTGAGAATTAAGAAGCGATCAAGATTATTTCTCGGGAAATAATTTAATCGATCTGAATCGAATGAATCAGCTTTTTTATTGTGTGAGCGGTGAATTTGAATTTATAGTTCTTTTTACGTATACTGTAAGGTAAGAATGATGAGGAGGGTAAGGATTGATGGTTCTCCAAATTACTCAACAAGCAAAAGAGCGCATGAATGAAATGTTAAACTATGAAGAAAATGATCGTCTCAGGCTTCGCTTAGGTGTTAATGATGAGGGATGTAATGGATTATCATACTCACTAAGATTCGATGAGGCATTTGATCAACGGGTTGATTATTTAACTGATATAAATACGATTCCGGTAACGATAAAAAAAGCAGATATTGCTATTGTCACAGGTACAACGATTGATTTTAAACAGAATATGATGGGTGGCGGATTTACCGTCGACAATCCCAACACAGTCCATTCATGTGGCTGTGATTCGGCGTCAAAAGCAGAAGATCGAGAAAGTGTACCGGAAAGCTGCTGATTTATTTAAACCAAAGAAAAAGGTTTCTTCAACTGATAAGGTATTAATCTTATTAGTTGAAGAAACCTTTAATTGTTAGTTACTTACATTAAGATCGAAACGGACGGTTTGTTGTCCAAGTACAACCGACTCTGTTTGTTGCCATTGGAAAATGATTTTAACTTTGACGATGCCAACACCTGTGTATGGGGGTGAAAAAGTAAATGCACCTTCATCTGGAATCTCACCTTCCCAGTATAAAGCCTCTTCTTCGTCTGAAGTTATAAAGGCAAAGAAGTAGTTTGGTTTATCTTCAGCCTTTGAAAAATCAAAATTGATCAGATAACGATCTAAAATAACTTCGTAAGGTTGTAGATTAACATGCTCCTCACGTAGGCTCATTGCTATAGAGAGCACCTCTTCATCTGTTAAGATCCCTTTCTCTGTATTCCAGTGTTCCGTTTCAATCGATAGACCAGTTTTCTCTAGAATCGTTGGATTAGACAAACTATCTCCTGAATTCATAATAGATAATTCAAATTCAGGTGGTTGATTCCCTATTAAATGATCATTTTGGTTAGAACAACCGACTAAACTAAAAAGCAGTAAATTAAATACCACAAATATTTTCATCTAAATATTAACCTACCTTTTTACCCAGTCTACACGTCCTGCAGCTGGTTCATAAACGTAACCAGTTTTTGATTTCCCTGTAGGAGCGTCCTTACCAGTAGAATAAACTCTGTGATACTCCTTCTGGTTAATTTTATGCTTTTTATTTCCTTTACGGTAATAAGCAGCCCATGTTTCCCCTTTTTTGGTATGTGGAGACATGCTTGTATACGCAACTGGATAGCTAGTTCCAGGTGTAATACCAATTGAAACGCCAATTGCAGCATAGCTTATTGAAAATGATCCAGATACGGTTGCCTTTTGATTGTATGAAATAGTGAGTCCATGTTGAGTTCCATTAATACTTGAATAATACTCATCCCAAAAAGTACGTGTAGTATCATACACTTTCCCAATATAACTGGTGCTAGTAATTCTCCAATATTTGTAGTCACATGTTGCGCAACTAGGTGTTACTAAATTTTCATCTGATGTTATTGCACTTACTTGGGTCGTATTAGGTATTAAGACTGACCATAAAAGTGTAAACAGAATTACTGACATTAATAATTTTTTAATAAAAACACCTCCATTTTTATTAAAAAAGCTCATTTCATTTATATTATATAGCAAACAATAGTTTGAAATGATAAAGACTGTATTTTTACATAACATTTACCTAGATTATTCATAGCCCAATCATAAAACCTGAATAAACCGCATCAAATCAATTAAAA